>DHYT01000237.1 GCA_002415465.1 Desulfobulbaceae bacterium UBA5123 | reverse complement strand
GAAGTTGCGCATGAAGAAGCCGAACACGTAGCGGAAGTAGACCAGCATCAGCAGCAGCATGGGGACAACGGCGGCGACGGTGAGCGCGTCGCCGGGCGGGCGGCCGCTGAGGCGGATGAGGGTGTAGAAGGTGTCGGAGTTGAGCAGCAGGAAGAGGGCGGGGTAGGCGCTCAGTTGGGCAAAGATGAGGAAGCCCGCGAAGAAGAGGATGTACAGCTGCAGATGGTGTCGTTTGACATGGCCGATCTCGTGGGCGAGGACCGCGTCGATCTCTTCCCGGCTCATGGTCGCGAGCAGGCCGGGGGTGATGAGAAGATACCGGAAGCGGCGGGGCAGGCCCCCGACCCCCGCGGGGGGGNNCCCATGACCCCGGCGGTGAGCATCCGTCCCTCGAACAGCGGCCAGAGCAGGATGTCGGCGTAGGCCAGGTTCTGGCCCCGGCAGAAGGCCTCGATCCGATCGCGTTCCTCGCCCGGCGGCAACGGCGTGCAGCCCCAGAGGCGGGTGACGATGGCCGGAAAGATCAGGGCCATGGTGAGAAAGAGGGCCAGGAAGAGGGTCGGCTCGCCCCAGGGGGAGGCGAGGAAGTTCTTGATCGCGGGCAGGGATGACGCCTGCAGCAGGTCGGAGAGCAGCGAGAGGACGAGCCATGGCAGGATGGTCGGCAGGTTGGCCTTGAGGTTGGAGGCGATGAACGACGACGCCCGGTAATGGCGGCCGAAAACCAGCCCATAGCTCTTGCGCGCCTCGAGCCAGATCAGGGCGAGATAGCCGAAAAACAGCAGGATGCCGCAGAGCTGGCCGATGGTCGGCAGGGAAGCAAGCCAGGGCAGGCGTGAGAAATAGAACTGGCAGTCGAGAAGATAGACGTCCACGGCGACGGCGGCGATGGCCAGAATCGACAGCCGCTGTTCCATGGCGAAGTAGCGGGCCGCCTGGCGGACCCGGCCCCGGCCGTGGGCAAGGCGGACGATAAGGTAGAACAGGGCGCCTTTGCCGAGAAAGAGGAGCAGGGCGGTGTTGGCGGCCAGGGGCGGCGTTTCGGGCAGGGTATTGGTCGTCAGGATGAAGATGACGACCAGCAGGTAGATGAGATTGTTGTAGAACAAAGTGGTTTTCGGTCGGTGCCGGCGGCGACGGATGGGTTACAGGCGATGCGTCGAGAACCGGTTGTTGGCGAGGTTCACCTTGGCGTTATGCTGCTGGTGGCGACGGATAAATTCCATCAGATCCTCGGCGGTGAGAATGTTTTCCTCGATGAAGAATTCACCGATCTTCCGTTGCAGGCTTTTCTGCCGCCAGACGAGGGTGTCAAGCTGTTTTGCGGTGAGCAGGCCGAGGTCGAGGGCGGCCTTGCCGAAGGGGGCCGGGGTGTTGCGGGAGCGGAGGACGGCAAGGATGTCGTCGTTGTTGAGCCAGCCGAAGTGTTTGCCGAGTTCGCCCAGCCGGGGCCGGTTGGTCCGCTGCCAGACCAGGGCCTGGATGATCTGCCGCCAGGTGATGATGCCGGAGTAGTACAGGAAATGGCCCAGGCGCAGTTCGCGCTCGGGCAGCAGGCCGCGGAAGCGGTTGTCGATATTCCAGTTGGCCGAGCCGGTGGTGTTCTGGGCGGCTTGCCGGTTGTTCGTCTTGGCTTGCCAGGGGTTGCGGAAATTCGCGTTGGCGGCGGCCGGCCGGGCGTGGGGGGAGGCGGCGGCGCGGGCCGGTTTGAGGATCACCACCCCCTTCTGGCGGGCGTCGAGGTAGGAGGTGAGGCCCTCGTAGGCCGTCTGGACCAGCCGGAACTGGTCGGTGTCGTGCTGCTGCTCGCTGATCCCCATGACGGCGATGCGGTCCGGGTGGGTTTCCAGGGCGCGTTTGCGATAGGCGGTTTTGAGGCCGGAGGCTTGCAGGTATTCCAGAAAATCACGGGTGATGTGCAGGTCGGATCCGAACAGAATCCGGCAGGCATCGAACAGTTCATGCTCTGCAATCACCATGGTCATAGCGTAATCTTCCTTGCGGCTGTCGTCCTGATATCCGGGGCGTTTGTTTTTATGAATCATCACCGGCCGTTGCATTGTCCGGAAACAATACTATCATTAATAGCGTCCAGGGTGGCTGCGGTCAAGGGGAAAGCGTGCGGCGGGCGCCATGCGGTGGCCGCAAACGCGGCCGGGGCGGCGGGGCATCGGTGCCGCCCCGGTTTTGACGTTGGCCGGGTGTTTGTGGTTGCCTTGAGGTAAAATGCCGGAGTTTCGTTAAAAAATGGATTGATCGCGGGCGGGCTGGGACGGCCTTGGGGCCGTTAACGCCTGTCGCCGGCACGAGCCGGCGCGGGAAAAGTTTTTTGGGCTGCCGGTCGGGCGTCATCCGCCGGCGGCCGTGGCCGGGAGGTTTTGCCGGTTTGCAGCCTTGCCCTTTTCGCTCACCAGGATGACGAGGCCTGCCTCGGGAAGGAGTCCAGGCCGGGATTCCTCGAAGACAACGGGCGGGCCCGGCGCTTGCCGCAGGGTGGAGCGATGTTCCGTGACGGTCAGGCCGCATTCGGCAAGCCATTGTGCGACAACGGCCGGGGAGCGGAATCGGGCATGCCGGTAATAGGGATTGCCCGCTTTCTTCTTGGCGGCGAGAGCGACCCCCCACGGGCTTTCGGCCGGCACCATGCCGATCACCAGATGGCCGCCCGGCCGCAGGACGCGGTGGCATTCCCGCAGGGTTTGTTGCGGGTTTTCAAGGAAGCAGAGGGTGAAGAGGAGGAAGACGGCGCCGCAGCTGTTGTCGGCAAGCGGCAGGGCCTCGCCGATGCCCCGGCAGGGGGCGATGCCGCGTTGGGCGGCGAGTCTGAGCGGGGCCATGGCCGGGTCGATGCCGAGGGCAACGCCCAGGGCGGCGGCGAAGCGGCCGGGCCCCACGCCCACCTCGACCTTTGGTCCGGCAAGCGGCGTGGTCAGCCGGAGGAGGGCCTCCTGTTCGATGCCGAACAGCTCGCCCTCGTCAAACCAGCGGTCGTATTCCTCGGCGCGCTGGTCGAAGGCCTCGCTGCTCAGGCGCCAGAATTTTTTTGATGAGTCCATCGCTGCCTTTCAGGTATTTTCATGGTTGTCTTGCGCGTCGTCGAGGGGCGCTTAGGATTATACCATTTAGCAAACGCCGTGCAAGGGCGGGGTTTGCCCCGGCTTGGCCGGGTGAGCCGTGGCGGTTGATGGTAAAGAAGGGGNNGGCGGCGGCAACGGGCGGCTTGCAAGTTGGCCGCGGATGTTGTCAAATCGGCTCTGGGCGGGTAGCGGCCTCCGGGCGATTACCCGCCCGCTGTTTGCAAGTATTGACCCGGCCCGGAGGGAACGGCCGCTGTTCGCGCCTGCGGGGCCTGTCTGTGAGGATGTGAAAAAACACATGGAAGAGAAAAAACAATCGCGCTTTCGGCGCTCTCTGGGCAATCCGGACGAGTTTACCCTTACCTTCGAGTTGGTGCCGGGCCGCAGCGGCCGTGGCAAGGCCTATGACCGGACCATCACCATGGCCCGGCAGCTTGCCGAGGACGGGCGTCTGCAGGCGGTGAGCATCACCGAGAACNNCTCCTGCAAGGACAAGAACCGCAATCAGATGGAGAGCCTGCTCTACGCCTGGGAGCGGGCCAACCTCAACGATCTGCTGGTCATCAGCGGCGATTACCCCCGGGAGGGGTATCGCGGCGATCCCAAGCCGGTTTTCGACCTCGGCTCGGTGCCGGCGCTGGACCTGCTGGGGGTGATGAACCGGGGCGTTTCCGGCGCCGCCGCCCTGCCGTTGCCGCCCACCTCCTTTTTGAAGGGGGTGGCGGTGTCGCCCTTCAAGCGGCTCGAGGCCGAGCAGATGATGCAGTACTACAAGCTCGCCCGCAAGGTGGCGGCCGGGGCCGACTATGTCATCACCCAGGTGGGCTACGATGCGCGCAAGTTCCACGAACTGCTGCAGTACATGCGTCAGCACGAGCTCGAGGTGCCGGTGCTGGGCAACGTCTTCATCCCCAACCTGCCGGTGGTCGAGATCATGTACCGGGGCGGGATCCCCGGCTGCGTGCTCCCGGAGCACCTTTATGCCGAGATGGTCCGGGAGGCGCAAAGCGAGGATCGTGGCAAGCGGGCGCGGCTGCTGCGCGGGGCAAGGCTGCTGGCGGTGCTGAAGGGGCTGGGCTATGCCGGGGCGCATATCGGCGGCCCCGGGGTCACCCATGCGGATTTTGATTTTCTGGTCCGGGAGTCCGAGCGGTTGGCCCCGGACTGGCGCGCGTGCCTGCCGGCGCTCGATTACTGGTTTGCCGACGGCTTCTACTATTTCGAGAAGGACGAACTGACCGGGTTGAACGGCAAGGCGCCTGCCCCGCGCCCCAAGGCCGGGGCCCCGCCCCTCGCCTACCGGCTGGCGAACGGGGTGCACGAGGCGGCCTTCGCGCCCGCCGGGATGCTCTACGGGCCGATGCGCAAGGGTTGTCTGGCCCTTGCCGACACCGGATTGCGGCCGGCCTTGAGCAATATGGAACACCTGCTCAAGTTCATCGCCTTCCGGTGCCGCAACTGCGGGGACTGCACCCTCGCCGAGCTCGCCTTCCTCTGTCCGCAGTCGGGCTGTGCCAAGAACCTGCTCAACGGCCCCTGCGGCGGCAGCCGNNGCCGCCCCGCGACTGGTCCCTCAACGAGACCTCATCCTGGCTCAATTTTTTTCTCGGCCGCGATCATGCCGGCGACCGGCGGTAGCGGGCGTCTCCGGCCGGGACGGCCGGGCGGGCGGGGGCAGAAAAAAATATTTCCTAATCCATAAAAAAACGGTAAGCTTCTTCCTTTTTTGAACCGTCAAACGTCTGCAAAGCCATGCGGCGGGGCGGTTTTTCATTTGTGACTGATACCTTAATAATAATGAAGCATTGCCCGCTGTCGCCGAATTTCGGGTCGGCGGCGGCCTCATCCCGAGGAACGGCTATGACGCAAGATGATGACGCCCTGCGGCCACGCGAAGAGTGTGGTGTCTGTGGAATTTTCGGACACCCCGATGCGGCCAAGTTGACCTATTTCGGGCTTTACGCCCTGCAG
>DHYT01000122.1:2987-20641 GCA_002415465.1 Desulfobulbaceae bacterium UBA5123 | reverse complement strand
AAATTTTTCCGGGGGGATATGGGCCGTCCCTGCCAAACGGGAGCGAAAACCCGCCTCGCCTACCTCGATTTCGCGTTCCCCGCCCCGCAGGGTAAAAACGCCAGGCCCCATCCCCGCGACCGTCAGATATATCGACCGCCCCCCGCCGGGAGCGCGCATCTCAAGGATCGCCGGCAAGCCCAGGGCGCGGAGGCAATCAAGGTCGGTCTCCCGCCGCAGCATGAAACCATTCTGCTCTCCCGCCAACCTGAAGAATGTCTGGTCATCCGCCACCGCATCGAGCTCGTCGCGGACCGGCAGGCCATGATCCCAGACCGCCAATGTCGACAGGAAGGCCTCCCGCCTGGACGAAGAAAACGGCACCGAGGCAAGGAAATCTCGGAAAACAGCCGAGGGGGAAGAGCCGTCCGCGGCATGGCCGGCAACCGCCACGTCGCCGGGGCTCGTCAAGACGGTTGCGGCGGCGACATCCGGCCGGGAATCCCTTCCCCCAGCCCCGAGAAGCACCGCCAGCGCGTAAACGGCAAGGCAGCAGCAGGCCAGGCCGATGGCGGCCGGCAGCATCCGCCGCGGCCGCATCCAGGATAACCGACCGCGCCGGTCGGCCCCGACGAGTTCGCCGATGGCGGTTTTGACAATCTCCTCGGTGATCACATGCGAGTTGAGGCCATAGGCGATCAGCAACGCCCGATCGGCGACAATATTGATCAAGCGGGGAACACCGGCCGCATATCGATAGATGCGCCGGATGGCGGCCTGATCAAACTTCAAACCGGGTCGGAGGGCGGCCACCGCAATCCGGTGCAACACATACTCCTCGGTTTCGGTAAGGGTCAGGGCGGATAAGCGACAACTCAGGGTGATCCGCTGCCCCAACTGCCGCAGCTCATGGGAGGCAAGCATCTCGGCCAGCTCCGGTTGCCCGACCAGGATGATTTGCAGGAGTTTGTCTCGGGTGGTTTCGAGGTTTGAGAGCAGCCGCAGTTGCTCCAGAACATCCTTGCCCAGGTTCTGCGCCTCGTCGACCAGCAGCAGGACCTTTTTCCCCTCCCCCTTGCAGCGCATGAGAAATTCGTTCAGGACATCTATCAGTTCCTTGACGGTTTGCGGGGTGGAGTCGATGCCGAACTCGTCGTTGATCGCCTTGAGCAACTGCACGGCATCGAGCTTGGGGTTGAAGATATAGGCCGCCACCACCGAGGCATCGAGATTTTCCAGAAAAGAACGGCAGAGGGTGGTTTTCCCGGTGCCGACCTCGCCGGTGATCTCCACGAAGCCGTCGCCCTGCGAGACGGCGTAGGTGAGATGCGCCAGCGCCTCCTCATGGCTCTTACTCAAGAAAAGATAGGCGGGGTTGGGTACGAGCTTGAACGGTTTTTCCTTCAGCCCGAAAAAAGTATTATACATCTGAATCTCACGGTAGGTCGGTCGCGCCCAAGCTCAGTTTTTGCCGGTAATAAACCGCTCGAACATATCGACATCCTGCCTGCTGCCGATGACCAGCGGCACCCGCTGATGCAGGGAGGTGGGCTCGATGTCCAGGATATTGCGGCCGTCATCGGTAATCGCCCGCCCGCCGGCCTGTTCGACGACAAAGGCAAAGGGCGCCGCCTCATAGAGCAGGCGCAGCTTGCCTTCCGGCTTGGAGGGATCCTTGGAGTCCCGCGGGTAGAGGAAAATGCCGCCGGCAATCAGGTTCCGGTGCAGGTCGGCGAGCATCGACCCGATATAGCGCGCGCTGTAGGGGCGGTGCGTCGCCTTGTCCTCGCTTTTCAGATACTCGATATAGCGGCTCATCCCCTCGCTCCAGTAGCGGCTGTTGCCTTCGTTGACGCTGTAATACCTGCTCCGGGCCGGGAAGGTGATATCGGGATGGGAGAGATAGAACTCGCCGACGCTGGGATCGAGGGTGAAGCCATGCACCCCCTCGCCGGTGGTGTACACCATCATGGTGCTGGAGCCGTAGATGATGTAGCCGGCCGCGACCTGATCCCGCCCCTTCTGGAGCAGGTCCTCCACCGTCCCCTGCCCCGATGCGGTCCGGCGGCGATGGATGGAAAAGATGGTGCCGATGCTGACGTTGACGTCGATATTCGAGGAGCCGTCAAGCGGATCGAAGGTCAGGGTGTATTTGCCCACGTAGCCCTCCTTGACCGGGATGATGTCATCCTCCTCCTCGGAGCCCATCACGCAGAGATAGCCGCACTGCGCCATCCGCCGCTTGATGGTGTTGTTGGCGAACTCATCGAGCTTCTGCACCTTCTCCCCCTGCACGTTGACCTTGCCGGACTGGCCGAGGATATCGGCAAGCCCGGCCATGTTCACCTCGGCGGAGATGGTCTTGGCGGCGACGATCAATTCGCCCAGCAGGCCGGACAGCTCGCCGGTCGCCTCCGGGTGCAAACGCTGGCTGTCCATGATATGGCGGCTGACGGTAATGCCCAATGGTTTATTCATTATAGAGTCCCTCGCTGTTTCTCTCATGCAATGCGCCGACAGGGGCGACATCAGCAAAATTTCATCATTCCTTTACGATATCGACAATTGTCTGTAATAGTAAGGAAATTCGTACGCACGGTCAAATACAAAAACCACCCGAACAGGTGTGCCCGCAATGAGTCACAGCCCCCGCGCCGCCGGCGCGAACCAAGCCCCCCCCTATCTGCCGGTGGGGAACTGGCGGTCCTATAAAACCATCCTCACCGACAACGCCCGCTTTCGCAGGCTCTGGCTGGCCGGGGTGATCAGCCAGCTCGGCAACTGGTTCAACTATATCGCCATCTTTGTCCTGCTGAACCAACTCACCGGCACCGGCCACGCGGTGAGCTGGTTCCTGATCGCCAAGTTCATCCCCTCCGCCATTCTGGGCCCGGCCGCAGGCGTCCTCACCGACCGGTTGCCGCGCAAGACGCTGATGATCGCCTGCGATCTCGTGCGCGCCGGCATTGTCCTCTGCTTTCTGCTGGTCAAGCGGCCGGATCAGGTGTGGATGGTGTACACCCTGGCGCTGGTGCAGGAATCGCTCTGGACATTTTTTGATCCGGCCCGTCGCGCTTCGATCCCGAACCTCTGCCACCCCCACGAACTGAACGTCGCCAACGCCCTGGGCGGCGCGACCTGGTCGGTGATGCTGGCCATCGGCGCCGCCATGGGCGGCTTCATTTCGGCCATGGCAGGCTGGCGAACCGCCATTGTCATCGACGCCGTCACCTTCCTGATCTCGGCCTGGCTGCTGGCCGGCCTTCCCTTGCCGCATCCCAAGCGGCAACCGCAGCCCCAAAAACCCACCTGGCGGGATTACACCGGCCTGACCGATCTTGCCGAGGGATGCCGCTACGTGATCGCCAACCGCCAGGTCGGGGCATTGCTGCTGGTGAAGAGCGGCTGGGCGCTCTCCGGCGGCATCTTCGTCCTGCTCACCGTCTTCGGCGAACAGGTGTTCACGGTCCCCGGCCATGGCGGGGGCAGCGGCATCCTCTACAGCTTCCGCGGCATCGGCGCCGCCATCGGCCCGATCCTGGCCTGGCGCTATCTGGGCGAGGGGCATCACGCCATGCACCGCTCCATCGGCCTCTCCTTTTTCGTCGCCTGCGCGGCCTACCTGCTTTTCAGCCAGGCCCCCACCATCCTCAAGGCCGCCCCGCTGGTCCTCCTGGGCCACATGGGCGGCTCGGTACAGTGGGTGTTCAGCACCAACCTCCTCCAGCGCATGGTCCCCGACCGGTTTCGCGGCCGGGTCTTCGCCGCCGAGATGGCGTTGCTGACCCTCGTCCTGAGCCTCTCCACCTACTTTACCGGCGCGGCGCTTGACGCCGGGGTCGTCCCCCGCGCGGCCATGATCCGCCTGGCCTTGATCTTTCTCATCCCCGGCATCCTCTGGACCGCCTACGTGCAATTGAGCCCTGACGCGCAAAAAGAAAGCCCGGAAGAGGTACGCCGCTAGGCATCCCTTTCCGGGCCGCGCAATTCCGCTTGCCTTGAACCTCAGGACGACAGGTACTGTCCGATCTTCTCCTTGAGCTGCTCGCCGGTAAACGGCTTGGAAAGAAAATCGTTCACCCCGGCCGCCCGGGCCAGGTCCGACTGGGCCTTTTCCGACTCGGTGGTCGCCATGATGATCGGCAGCTCACGCCATTGCGACAACTCGCGCACCTTCTTGGTCAGCTCCACCCCATCCATGACCGGCATGTTCATGTCGGTGATCAGAAGATCGATGTCGGTATTTTCCTGCAGGTACTCGAAGGCGTCCTTGCCGTCCGGCACCGTCACCATCTCGACCCCCATCTCGGTGGCCACCCCCTTATAGAAGAAGATGATCGCCTTGGAGTCGTCGGCGGCAAGAATCTTGCCGGTGACTGCCGCGGCGGCGCCGCCGGCGGCGAGTTTTTTGCCGTCGGCCACGGCCTTGTCGCCGCCGATTCGTTCGAGTTCGCCTTGGAACAGGGCAATCGCCTCCTGATCGCCGGCCTCGGCAACGGCCTTGAGCAGGGTGTCGCCATGCGCCCCGGCCTCGTACAAGGCGCCAAAAAGCTTCACCGCATGGGCGTTGGCAATGGTTTTGGCGATCAACAGGCTCTGTTCGTTAACCTTGGCAAGCGCCTCGTTCACCGCCTTGACGATCCCGGGGTTACAGAGATTATCCATGCCGATGATCACCGACATCAAGACCATGGCGTCGGTTTCGGCAAGTCCGTCGGCAAGGCCGACCACACACTTCAGGGAGTTGATCCTGCCCAGGGCCTCATAAACGGCAAACCTGAGGTTGCCGTCGAGATCTTCGCCCTCGTCAAGGAGATCGATGAGGATGTCCGCCCCCTCCTTCTCGCCCATCATGCCGATGATATTGGCGGCCATGATCCGTTCATCCTTGTCGCCTTTCTCCAGGCATTCCTCAAGGGCATCCAGGGCGTCAGCGCCGATGCCGACCAGGGCGTTGATCACCACCCGCCGGAAGGAGGGATTGAGGTGATGGATATGTCCGACCAGAAAGGCGATGACGTGATCGTCGGCAAGCTGGGCCAGGTTTTCAACGGCCAGGGCGGTTGTCAGCTCACAGATATCCTTGGCCCCCAGCGTGGCGGCCCCCGTCGCAACGCTCTCCCGCAGGGCGTCCCGAGCGGCAGCGCCGCCGATCCCGACCAGGGCCTGCATGGTCCAGGCGGCAACGGAATAATCGTCGTGCTTGAGATACGGCAGCAAGGCCCCGATCAGGTCCTCGGTTCGGAAGCGGCCGAGAGAACGAATCATCTCGCCCGCCATCTCCGGGTCCTGCTCATTCTTGAGCATGTCGAGGAGAACCGGTTTGGCCCCGGTGGAGGCGGATTCGCCGGCCTGGCGGATACAGAGCAGGCGAACCCGACGCGCCTGGTGCCTGAGACCTTGCAATATTTCCGCCTCGCGGCCGACGAGCAACTCGAAGAGGGTGTGATAGACCATCTCGTCAACCGCGGAATCGGCGGCCGGGGTGGCATACAGATCAAACAGGGCCGGTATCGCCTCCGCCTGCCGCTTTTCCTTTATTTCATCCAGGATCATGATCTGCTCGATCATGTCCTTTTGCGTAAAACCCGCTAAAGATTCCATATTCTTTTCTCACATAGTAAGCCGGAAAATAAGGCGGGATTCCACCACAGGTCAGCCCCCAAGCTCCCGCCACTGATCATCATTAAGATAATAACAGAAGAATAAAGCAGAACAAGCTCTAATTACCCAAGTTTAACGATCTGTTGACCGATCTCGGCAAGACCGGCCACCTTGTCGACGCCGTTGAGCTTGATCGCCTCCTTGGGCATGCCGAAGACCACGCAACTCTGTTCATCTTGGGCAATAGTATACGCGCCCGCATTCTTCATCTCAAGCATTCCTTTTGCACCGTCATCACCCATGCCGGTCATGATGATGCCCACCGCGTTTTTACCCGCGTACCGGGCGGTGGAGCGGAAAAGAACATCCACGGAGGGCCGGTGCCGGCAAACCAACGGACCGTCCTTCAACTCGACATAGTATCTGGCGCCGCTGCGTTTGAGAAGCATATGCCTGTTCCCCGGCGCGATCAGGGCCTGCCCCCGCAGGACGGAATCACCGTCTTGCGCTTCCCGAACATGAATCCGGCAGAGCCGGTCGAGCCGGTCGGCAAAAGCGCGGGTAAATCCCTCCGGCATATGTTGCACGATAACAATGCCTGAACAATCGGGCGGCAACGACTCCAAGACATCCTTCAACGCCTCGGTGCCGCCGGTCGACGCGCCGATCGCCACCACCCGCTCGGTGGTCTGCACCATCGCCTTCTTGTCGGGTGGAGGCAGGATGGCGTCGGCGGTCAACTTCTTTTCCACCACCATCGTTTTCCGGATATTTCTCGTCACCCGTACCCCGCACGCGGCCTTGACCACGTCACAGATGGCAATCCGCGATTCCTCGATGAACTTCTTGGTGCCCAGCTTCGGCTTCTGGATAATCTCCACCGCCCCGTACTCAAGGGCCTTCAGGGTGGTTTCCGCCCCTTGCTCGGTCAGGGTCGAACACATCACCACCGGCAGGGGATGCTGACTCATGATCTTGTGCAGGAAGGTGATGCCATCCATGCGCGGCATCTCCACGTCCAACACGATGACATCCGGCGCCTCCTTGGCCATGATCTCCGCCGCGACAAAGGGGTCCCTTGCCGCGCCCAGCACCGTAATGGCCGGATCGGAGGTCAACACGTCGGTTAACGCCTGACGCACCAAGGCGGAGTCGTCAACAATGAGCACCTTGATTTTATTGGTTGTTTTCAAATGATGAGAACCGTCTGTTTTCTGTCCGACAGGATGCCGTGTCCATGCCACCCGCCTCCCCCCGAGGCCGGTGCCACCGCAGTTAACGAAAAACTGAAAAGATCATGAATACTAACATCCCTCTCCCGACATATCCATCGGAATGATCCGGTTGACGCCGCCCGCACCTATTTCTTTTGAAAAATGGTGGGCGCAATCCTCCGCATCTTGCCGTCTATCCCCAACAGGGATTCGGAATGGCCGATAAACAGATACCCGCCCGGCGCAAGATGCCGGTAGAATTTCTTGAAGAGTTCGGCCTGGGTCTGTTTATCGAAATAGATGATGACGTTCCGGCAAAAAATGATATCAAGCGGCGCGTCGATATCAAAAACCGCATCCATGAAGTTAAGCCGCCTGAAATCCACCTTGCGCCGCAAACGCGGCGCGACGCGATGGTACCCTTGCCGGTCGCCGTCCCCACGGAGGAGATACTTGTTGCGGAGCGCGACCGGCACCGGCTCGATCTTGTAATCTTCATAGATTGCCAGCCGTGCCTTGGCAAGGGCCGCCGTTGAGATATCCGTGGCCAGAATCGAATAATCGATATCCTGATACAGATCGCAAAACTCGGCCAGCACCATGGCCAGGGTATACGGTTCCTTGCCCGTGGAGCAACCGGCGCTCCAGAGCCGAATCCGCCGTTGCCGACCATTCCGCGCCCGGCCCCTGATCTCTGGCAAGACGCGTTCGCTTAGCCACTGGAAATGTTTCGGCTCACGGAAAAAGTCGGTCTTGTTGGTGCTGACGGCATCCAACATGTTGTGCAGTTCCAACTCCTGCCCTTCCGGCGAGGCGAGATAATCGAAGTATTCCGCAAAGGAAACGGCGCCGACCGCCCGCAGCCGCTTTCGCAACCGCCCGTCCAGCATGGTCTTCTTAACGGGGGGCAGCTTGATGCCGGCAACGTCGTGGATAAGACGGCTGAACCTGGCAAACTCACCATCACTCAATTGACAGCGGAATGCGGCGTCATCGTAACGGCTGCCGATCCGGCCTACGTCACCGACAACCTTTTTTTCAAAAAAATCCCGAAGAATAAACATCTTGCCATGCAGCACAATGCAAAAATCCCACCAGGGATACCGGATGGGTTTTTTGCCGCTTCTGCGTGAAGCATCGCGGCGCGATACAAACGCCGCCGCGACGATCATCTTTTATATTTTTTACTCGCGAGGCGCGCGGCAAACAACCGCGCCACCCCGGCTATACCGCATCAGCGAGCACCGACGCCCCCATCTCCCGGAGTACCGCCTTGCCCTCGCTGGACAGGACCCGGTCAATATCGAGCAGAATCAAAAATTTTTCATTCATCCGGCCCATGCCCTTGATGAAATCGGTGTTGAGATTGGTCCCCATCTTCGGCACCGACTCGATATCCTCCTCGCTCAAATCCAGCACCGCCTGCACCGAGTCGGTGAGCACCCCCATCTGCACGGGCGCCGCCTCGCCGGCGACGTTGATATCGACGATCATGATACAGGTGTTGACCGTCTTCTCGATGGCGGGCATTCCGAGCACCACCCCCAGATCCACCACCGGCACCACATTGCTCCGCAGGTTGATCACCCCGGCCAGATAATCCGGCATCCGCGGAATCTTGGTCAGGGTTGTAACGTCAAGCACCTCGCGAACCTTCGAAATCTCGACGGAAAATGCCTCTTCACGAAGCGTAAAGCTCAAGTATTGTCCGCTGGTGATACCGTCTTGCTCAGCCATTGTTACCTCCACAAACCCGTTGGAATATTCACAAAACCCAGCCCTTCCCGCCAAACCTTCACACCGATGCCGCCTCAGCGTCGCGAGCCTGCTTCACCACCGTACCCACGTCAACGATGAGCGCCACCTCGCCGTTTCCAAGGATCGTCGCCCCGGACAACCCTTCGGCATTGCGATAGACCCACCCCAGGGTCTTGATCACCGTCTGGTGTTCGCCGATCACATTATCAAGCACCATGCCGACGGGCTCCCCATCCGCATGCACAATGACCATCTGCTCCAGATCGGGCCGCGCGCCGTCCATTGCAAAAAAATCCCGCAGGCGAACATAGGGAACCAGGTGATCCCGCACCTGAAAAACGCGGCGGCCATGGAATCTGGCGATATCCTCCCGGCTCAACTCCACGCACTCCTCAACCTGTTCAAGCGGCAGGACAAAATGGGTGTCGCCTGCCTTGACGAGCAATCCGTCGATGATCGCCAGGGTCAACGGCAGCCGAATGGAAATAGTCGTCCCGAGCCCTTCCTCGCTGGCAACAACCACCTTCCCCTTCAACCCGCGAATGGTGTTCATCACCACATCCATTCCCACCCCGCGCCCGGAAACATTGGAAACCTGCGCCGCGGTGGACAGACCCGGTGCGAAAATCAGGTTGTTGATCTCCTCCCGGCTCAACTCCGCACCCGCCTTCACGACCCCTTTCTCCACCGCCTTGGCGAAGAGCTTGTCGGAATTGATCCCGCGGCCGTCGTCGATCACCTCGATCAACACCTGCGCACCGGCATAACTTGCAATCAAGCGGATCTCCCCCTCGGCTGATTTCCCTTTTGCCAGCCGTTCGGCAGGGGCTTCGATCCCATGATCGATGCAATTCCTGATCAGGTGAATCAACGGTTCGCTCAACCGCTCGATCACGGTTTTATCAAGCTCGGTTTCCGCGCCGCTGGTCACCATCCGGACCTCTTTCCCCAATTCCGAGGAAAGATCGCGGACCAGCCGCCGGAATTTGCCAAAGGTTATGCCAATGGCCATCATCCGCACGTTCAACACCGAATCGCGCAGTTCGGCGGTCAGCCGTTCCACCTCCTCCACCGGTTCGGCAAGGGCGGGATGCTCGATCTCGGAGGCGATTTCGGAAAGCCGCGCCTGGGTTACCACCAGTTCGCCGACCAGATCGATCAGCCGGTCAAGCTTGTCCGCGGCCACCCGGATACTCTCGCTGGCGGCGACGGCCTTCCCGGCGCCTTGTTTCTTGTCTATCTCACGCTGGGCGGCAAGGGCGGATTCAACCCGCCGCGGCGAGGTCAGTTCATTCTCGACAATGATCTCGCCAAGCGGCTTCTGAAGCGACAACGCCCGGTTCAGTCCCTCGGCGGTGATGTCGCCGCGCTCGACCAGGATTTCCCCCAACCGTTTGTGGCACTCTTCGCCGTCGTTTGCCGTCCCTCCAACGGTGACGGTCACCTTGCATGACGATTCGACAAAAATCAAAGCATCCCTGATCGCGTTTACACCCGCAGCGGTTGAAACCAAAAAATCGACAAAGGAATCACAATCGCACGCCTCCTGCCGTTGCACGCGGTCCTGGCAACATTCGGCCAACACCGTGCATTCCCCTACCTTTTCCAGTTCCGGCAACAACGCCGCAATATCGCCGCCGCCGGTAAAGAAATCCGGACCGGGCTCCAATCGCACCAGGTAATGGACGAGACGCGGCTCTTCCCGCCCGACGTCCTCTTCCGCGACCTCGGCTTTTGGGGTCTCCGGCGCCAGCGGCAGGGGCTGCTCGGGTGCCGATACCGCCGAGGCGGCCACGGGTGGCGGCGCCGCCTCGCCTTCCCCAAGCAGATTCATGGCGGCGATGATTGCCAGACCACCCTCGACGTCTGCCTCGCCGCCGCCCAGCGATTCCAATAATTTTTTAATATGATCCCGTGCTTCCAGGGTCAAATCGATCAACTTCTTGCTGACCGGAATATCGCCGTTGCGCACCTTGTCGAGTACGGTTTCGACCTGGTGCGCAAACGTGGCGACATCATCAAATCCGAACATCGCGCCGGAACCCTTGAGGGTATGCATGTTCCGAAAAACACGCCCGACCAGTTTCTTGTCGCCGGGCGATTCCTCCAGTTCAAGCAAAGAGGTCTCCAGCTCTGCAAGCAATTCAGCGGCTTCTTCCCTGAATGCCTCGGCATATTCATTTCCAGACATCTTCAAACCCCATGTCTCTCTCAATCAACCCCGCGGGCTGCGTCGGGATCGGCAAACCCTATTCCCCCAGGGCGCGGTCATCTCCTGACGACCGCGCCCTGGGGAGCGAATGCGCATTGCATCTCTTAAATCAATACTCCTTGAACTGCTTGTCGAGGTCATCACCATCATCGCCCATCTCGAGCTTGACCCCGATTTGCGGCTGCGCTTGCTTGAATCCGCCGCGACGCGGCCCGCCTGCCGCACCGATGTGGGCCACACGGGTTTTCCCGGTGGCCGCCCTTGAGACCGCCACCCTTTTCCCGGCGGCGTTGCCGCGCTCCTTGGTGTCGATCAGCGAAGCGATGTTATCCTGCAGCGATTCCGCCTGGGCGGACAATTCCTCGGCGGTGGCCGCCATCTCCTCGGAAGCGCCGGCGTTTTGCTGAATAACCGTATCCAACTGCTGCATGGCCTGGTTGATCTGATCGGTGCCGCTGCTCTGTTCGATGGTGGCGGCACTTATTTCCTGTATCAGATTGGCGGTTTTCTGGATATTGGGGACCATGGTCGCCAGCATCTGGCCAGCCCGTTCGGACACCTCGACACTGGAGCCGGAGAGAACGCTGATCTCGGCGGCCGCGGTCTGACTCCTTTCGGCAAGCTTCCGCACCTCGGCGGCGACCACCGCGAATCCCTTGCCGTGCTCGCCGGCCCGGGCCGCCTCGATGGCGGCGTTGAGGGCCAGAAGGTTGGTCTGGCGGGCGATCTCCTCAATGATCGAGATCTTGTCGGCGATTTGCTGCATGGCGTCAACCGCCTGCCGCACGGCGCGACCGCCTTCGTCGGCGTCGCTTGCGGCCTGGGAGGCAATCCGCTCGGTTTCCTTTGCATTGTCGGCGTTTTGCTTGATCATCGAAGACATCTCGTCAACCGAGGAAGAGGATTCCTCGGCGGCGGCGGCCTGCTCGGTGGCGCCCTGGGATATCTGCTGGGCGGCGGCGCTGACCTGGAGGCTCGCGGAGGTGACGTTATCGGCCACCTCCTTCACATCGCGCAACACCATGGTGATGCTGCGGGTGACGACCACGCCCATGCCGAAGCCCAACACCATGGCCGCCAGCAGCAGAACGATGGTGACCTGAACCGTCTGCTGCTCAAGATGCTCGGCATTTTTGGAAGCATTGTCGGTAAACTGTTCAATATCCCGCAAAAGCACCGCAAGCGCTTGGTCTACATCATCAATCTCCTTTTCAAGGGATTTGGCCATCTGCTCACCCTCATGCTTCTGGTTCTGCCCGAAGAGGGTAAGTGATTGCAGCATGTTCTCTTCCACCTGCTTATGCTCGGCCTCAATATTTTTCAGCCCGGCGAGAACCTTCTCGCACTCCAACCGGGTTTCCATCTCCGTGGTCATTGCCATGCATTCGGACGCAATCTTTTCACCTTTTCTAACCTGTTCGGCAACCTCGTTGCCCACGGATTCGATTTGATTCATGATCGGGCCGACTTCACTCATCTCATCGGCCTCGGCGTGTTTCGCCCCCCGCTCCAACAGCATCGCCATCTCCAACTCCTGGTTGGAAATCTCCGACAGGGATTGCATCAACGGGATATCGTTTTCGGCGATGTTTTTCAGTTCTTCACCGACCTGCTTCATCTTGATGATGCTAAAAACACCGACAATCACCATCAACAGCAACAACACGCCGACGATCAGGGCCAGTCGGCTGCCCACCTTCATCCGATTGAGAAAATTCAAACCGTTGCCTCCTTTGGCAAGCAATAAAACGAGTGAAACCAGGACGAGGACAAGACTCCCCGCGCCCAGCCAGTAAACCATTGACGAATTATTCTGGCGCATCGCGGAGTGCGTAGGCGACGCCTCTTCACTTTCGGCCGCATCGTGATGCTCCGGGGCATGACCGTGCTTGACCTCGGATTTCCCATGGCCCGTATTGCCGCCAGCGGCCGGTGCGGCGTGCGATGTCTGTGCGGTAAAGATATTGGCGAATTGCAACGGCCCGGCGGCAACGGAAACCACGCTCCGGCCGTTCAGCGGGTTTGTCGGCCGAGCATTATGGCCGCCAAGAGCCGCGACAAATTGATCGACCTGCGGCTGGCTGACCTCGATGGGATTCTGCATCACATACCATTGCGCGCCCTCGGTGCAGGGAGGGGTGGTCAGAGAGCCTGGGAAGTGATAGTACGAGCCGTCTGGCGGCAACAATTCCAGCGGATTGACCGACACGGATGGGTGCTTTTGCTCGATGTTCACCTGGCCGGGGATGTTGGCCCACAGGGTGCTGAGCAGCCGATTGATCTGCCCGGATTTCAACCAGACGCCGACCACCGCCAGTTCGCCGGCATCGTTTTTGTGAACCAGATGCGCTTCCATGGCGTAAGGCTTGCCATGGCTGGTGTTCTCGCTGGGGCTATGGAAATGAAACTGCAAGAGTTTGTAGACCTTGCCAGCGATCCGGACGCCACTGCCTGGCGGGCAGTTGACCTGGATGGTGTGCCCATTGTTGATGATGGCCAGCGGCGCCGCCTTGTAATCAAACTCGATGGGCCCGAGTTTCACCTCCACGGCCTTTGATATATCGATGGGCGACTGCTGGGCGCCGGCGGCGCAGGTCGCGAATTCGGGGCTCAAACCTCCCCACTTGGCAGGCCCCTCGGCGCCGCTGTACCCCCAATGCGGGCCATGGCCGGATGCAGTCGCCTGCGAGACACCGGCGGGCGCCAACATCGCGCACACAAGAAAGAGCAACAAACGATAGCGCAACATAAGACTCCTCCAATCCTGATTGTTTCGACGATCGCGCCGCTGGCTCGTCGCCATGGTTTTGGATTAAATGATCTTCGAGAAAAGCCGGATTACAAACGGTGTAAGGGCGGCGACCGTTCCGGCGATTTCGATTCAACGCCGCGCAAAATCCCTGATGCAGATCGCTATCAATCCCTCAACGGAAGCCAATTAACGCAAAATAACAATGGAGATGGAATCATTTTTACTTTCGCTGAAATTCATTGTTATCATTCAAAAAGCAAAAAGCAAAACAAAAACGAATCTCAATACTAATTAAGACTATAATAAATTAGCTCCTCGCGGTAAAATTTCAACTAACAAATCGCACAGCCACCAAAAGGTCCGTAACAACATGACCATATCAACAACCGACACCGCCACGAACCAGACGAATAAACAGAACTGTTGGGAAATCATGCTATGCGGCCAGGGGCCTGGCCAGGCAAAGAGTCGAAGCCATGGCGTATGCCCGGCGGCTCTTGAAGAAAAACTTGATGGGATTAACGGCGGCGTGGGCGGCGGCCGCGCCTGCTGGCTGGTTGCCGGCACCAACTGCGCCAGCAGGCTGGGAGGGAATGCCCAGTTCAAGGCATCCGCTTGCGGCAATTGCCGTTTTTTTCAACAGGTTCGCAGGGAGGAAGGTGACAACTTCCAGGGTGGGGCAAGCATCCTGGAGTCATGGCTTGGTTTTCGTCCACGGGCCGAAAGAATTCGCGCCCGTGCGCTCCCCCCCCTGATCGTGGCCTTATGCCTTATCATCAGCCTGGCAACCGGCGGTTTTCTCTACTATGAATATAATGGGTTACACAGGCAGGCCCATGCCAATCTGGAAATTGGGCAACTCCATTTTTCAAATGAGGTAAACGCCGCGGCGGAGAAGCTTCTTTTCGGTCTGCATCTGATCGCTCAAAACGGTGATATCCGCACGGCATGGCAGGATCACGACACGCAGCGGATGGCGGCGGTCTCACACAATCTTCTGCCTGAACTTGCAGATCCCCAGCAATCCATCAAACTCCGCGCTTTCGCCCCGGATCTGTCGAGCATCTCCGCGCGCCGGCCGGGTACGACAGAGCAGGAAGGCAACCGAGACGGAGATCATCTCACCCTGCTCAAGGCCTCCAAACTCCAAATCCCCTCCTTCGGCCTTGAAACCGGTGACGGCTCCTTAAAGCTCGTCGCCGTGCACCCTTTCCTGATCAACGACACCCTGGTCGGCTATCTGCAACTGGAACAGAACGTCGCGACCCTGCTCCCGCACATTAACGACACCATCGGCGGAAAAATCCTCTTCGCCCTCAGCAAATCCTTTATCAACCCAACCGCCCTGAACACACTCGCCCGACAAAAAAACCCAGAGTCCCGAAACCTGTGCGACGACTTCATCATCATCGGCAACACCCCCATCGACAACCCGGCCGCACTGACCAAGGCCTTACATCCGGACAGCCCGGAATCCGTGCATGCCAAGGCCGGCCATGCCCACCCGCCGATTACGCACAAATTGATTTTGAACAACAGAAGTTATCATGGCGCCATGGCCCCGATCGTTGATGCCGCCGGCCGGAATGTCGGGGAACTGCTGGTGCTGACGGATATCGGCGCCTCCCTTGCCTCCATTTCCTTTCTCACCGGCGCCTTTCTCGCCATCAGCCTCATCGCCGGTTGCGCCCTGACCATGATCTTTTATGTCTCACTCGGGAAAATACAGACCCAGATCGTGGCCGCCAACGATCTCATCCTCCGGGAGGTGGCGGACAGGCATACGGCTGAGGAAGGTGAACGCCAGGCACGGCAACAGGCGGAACGCGCCAACCATGCGAAAAGCGAATTCCTCGCTCACATGAGTCATGAAATCCGCACCCNNGATGACCGGGGCCATCGGCATGATTGAGCTGGCGCTCGACACCAAACTTGATGCCAGGCAAAGGGAATATCTGACGATTGCCCAAAACTCATCCCGGAAGCTGCTGCGGTTGATCAACGACATCCTCGATATCTCCAAAATCGAAGCCGACAAAATCGTCCTCTGCAACCAAGAATTCCAGTTAGTTGAAGTCGTGCGCGCGGTCATCGACACCCTTGCCTTTCAGGCCGTGGAGAAAGGGGTAACCATTACAGCAAACATCGATGAAAAGAGCGTGCCGGAGAGGCTTTTCGGCGATTCGGACCGGTTGCATCAAATCCTCTTGAACCTCGCCGCCAACGCCGTAAAATTCACCTCGGCCGGCGAGGTGGTTATCAGCTGCACCGGCGCGACGCCAGCCGAAGGCGGCCTGTCCGGGGAGGAAGATCAACGCGGCGGGATTTCCCTGCATATCGCGGTTAAGGATACCGGCATCGGCATCCCCGCCGACAAACTCCAATCCATCTTCGCCCCCTTCTGTCAGGCAGACACCTCCACCACCAAGAAATACGGCGGCACCGGCCTTGGCCTGACGATCTCCCTGGGACTTGTTCGGCTGATGGGCGGCACCATCTGGGCGGAAAGCGAACCCGACGCGGGCAGCACTTTTCATCTCACCATCCCCCTTGCCCTCGCCGACCCGCTCAACCCGAACCCGCTGACCCAAAAAGACTCGGCGACAACAACGACGATGCTCCAGACCGGGCTCAGGGCCCTGGTGGTTGAGGACGAGGATACCATCCGGACCGTAACCGTTCAGCATTTAGAGGCGAACGGGTGCCGGGTGTCGGTTGCCGAAAACGGGAAAGTCGCCCTGGCTTTGCTCAGCAACAACCGGTTTGATTTCATCATCTTGGATATCCGGATGCCGGTCATGGACGGCCTGGAGGCATGCCGGATCATCCGCCAACGCGAAAAGGATGCCACGGAACATATCCCCATCATCGCCGTCACCGCCGATGTATTGGATCATGCACCGCAAAGATGCCTGGATGCCGGCTTCGACAGCTATCTGGCCAAACCCTTTCCCCCGGCGGAACTGATTGCAACGGTCGGGAAAACCCTTGCCGCCGCAACGACCGGCCATATGCATGAACCGGTCATACCGGCGGCCGTTACCCAAGCCCTCCTGATCAGCGATGATTTCGACTATCAGGCGGCTTTGCAAAAAGCATCGGGAGACCCGAGGAAGGCCATGTCTGCCGTCGTCACCTTCCGCAACGAGGCCGACGCCCTCGTCGATCAACTGGCGGCGGCCCTCGCCGCAGCCGACGCGGAGACCGGCAGGCGCCCCCTCGCCGTCTTCAAACGCAACGCCCTGTGTGCCGGCGCCACACGATGCACAGACCTCCTGTTGAAATTTGAACTCCATCTGCACAGCGGCAAGCACGACAAGGCCCTCACGGCATTGGACGAAATCCGGGCGGCCCTGCGGAAATTCACGGAATCATCCAGCCGTATTGCCGGCGATCATAATTGCAGTTGACCTTGTTGATAAAAATTATCTATATTGCAAACAAACTATGGCCACATTCGCCGAAGCGGCTTTAATTCTCTTGACCACAACAAGGATGTAGGATGAAAACACTGATCGTTGACGACAACTTCGTGGCGCGTCGTTTCCTGAAAGACGCGCTGATTTCCTTCGGCGATTGCGACGTGGTCACCAATGGCAACGAGGCGGTCCAGGCGTTCCGACTGGCCTGGGAAGACCACGAACCCTACGACCTCATCTGCATGGACATCATGATGCCGGAAATGGACGGCCATGAAGCGTTACAAAAGATCAGGACCATCGAGGAGACGATGGGGATCGCTCTGACCAGCAAAGAGGTGAAGGTGATCATGATCTCCGCCCTCGACGACCCCAAGAACGTGGTTGGCGCCTATGCCAAGGGCGGGGCGACAGAATACGCGGTCAAACCCATCGGCAAGGATACGTTGGTTGAAAAGATCAAGGCAATGGGCCTTCTTGCCTGCGCATCACCTCCTTGAGGATCCGATTTACAGTCAGACCGGCAACCGCCCCCAAAACACCCCGCGCACACGCAGCCCCCTTCTCGATAAACACAAACGGAACCAAGACACAACATGCCGACCAAGAAAAAGATTTTAATCGTCGACGACGGCCGGGCCATCCGCCACTGGACGCAAAGCCTCTTCGCCAACGATTACATCACCGATCAGGCCGCGGATGGCGAAGAAGCCCTG
>DHYT01000122.1:204-2965 GCA_002415465.1 Desulfobulbaceae bacterium UBA5123 | reverse complement strand
CTGAACGGCCTTGAAACCTGCAAAAGGATCCGGCGTGACCCCAACTTCCGCTTCGTGAAGATCATCTTCGTATCCGGCAACATCACCATCGCCGACCGGATGGCCGGCTACGAAGCAGGCGGCGACGACTACGTGACCAAGCCGTACGACGAGGGAGAGCTCTTCGCCAAGGTCAAAACCCTGCTCCGGCTCAAGAACGAGGAGGAGCTCAACCATCTCAAATCAAACTTCCTCTCGCTGATCTCCCACGAAACCAGAACCCCCATCAACGGCATCCTCGGCTGCGCCGAACTGTTGAACAACTGTATCGATGAAAAGAACCGTCAACTCACGGAAGGCATCTTGCAATCCGGCAGGCAGATGCATCGTTTGATCGAAAACGTGCTGCTGATCTGCAAACTGAAATCAACACCGATGGTGACGCAGCAGAAAGAGAGAAAACAGGTAGGCATGATCGTTCAGAACCAGCTCAAGGAGATGGAACGGTCCATCCTGCACAAGAACCTCTCCATCACCCTCAACGGGAACATCTTCGCCAATGTGGAAGCGTGCGCGACCCTGCTGGACAAGGGTTTTTGCTGCGTTCTCGAGAACGCGGTGAAGTTTTCCCCCCCCGGCGGCCAGATCAAGATCGACATCGCCGAACGCGAAAGCCTCTGCGTCGTACAAATCACCGACCAGGGACCGGGGATCAACCCGGCGGCGATGGATAACATCTTTGACGAATTCGCCATTTCGGATGTCGCCCACCACCACAACGGCCTGGGGGTCAGCCTCTCCATCGCCAAACAGATCTTCGAAGGCCACGGCGGCGCGATTACGGCGGAGAACGGCAGGAAGCAGGGCGCGGTCTTTACCATCACCCTGCCGGCGGCGAACAGATGCGTCGCGGCGGCATCTTAAAAAGACCGCTCAATCCAGGTAGGCAATCTCCCCGGAATATTCAACCGCCGCGACACGGTCGGCCAGATGCCTCAGCAGCAAGCCGCCGTCAGGCGTTATCCCCTCCACCACCGCCTCGTACTGGGGCTTTTTCTGCACATCATAGCCGAAGAGAACCCGGCGGCCGACGGTATCGCTCAGTTCACGCCACTGCCGGACCAGCAGCGGCTCGCCCGCCAGATCGCCGCCCTCGCCATTGGCCAATCGCTCGCGCTCCTCGTAATGCAGAAGTCCGACGCTCCAGGTCAGCTTGGCCAGCAAGCGGGCCGCGAACAGGTCAAGCGCAAGTGATTCCCCGAGCACGCCCCGCATCGACACCGCGATATCGCGCAACCCTGGCGGGAATGTCTCGTTGTTGACGTTGATGCCGATGCCGATCAGCACATACTCTTCATGATGGCGCGGGGTAATCAGGGTTTCGGAGAGGATGCCGGCGATCTTGCGGCCGCCGGCCAGGACGTCGTTGACCCATTTGAGCCGGCCGCGGACGCCGTAATGGCGGATGGTCTCGCAGCAGGCCAGGCCGGCCGCCAAGGGATAGAGGCGGGTGGTTTCGGGGAGCAGGGTGTTGGCGAGGATCACCGTCATCCATATCCCGCCCGGCGGCGCGTGCCAGTAACGGCCAAAGCGCCCCTGGCCGTCGGCAAGTTCGCCGGCGAGGATGACGGTGCCGCTGTCCACGGTGCGCTCTTGCCGCTCGCAATCGAGGATCAGCTGTTTGGCATGGGCCATGCCACGATCGAGTCGCGGGAAGGGATGGATCGTCGAACCGACCACCGCCCCGTAGCGAAAGACTTCCGCCACCGCCTCGGGCGGCAGCAGGCCGCTCCGCACCCCCGCCTCTTCGTCACGGACAAGCTGCCGGACCAGGGAAGGGGTAAGGCGGGTTATTCCCATTCCGCCTTGACGCGGGTGATGATTTTCTGGATGTAGGAGAGTTTTTCCTTGGCGCAGATGCCGATCAACGGCTCGTCAAGCTCAGCGGTGACGCCGGGCTTGAAATACACCGAATGGATGATCCCCGGCTCGCCGGTGTAGTAAACAGGGATATCACGTTTCATCAGCGACATGGTGAGGATCTCGTCGCCGTTCTTGATGGATACGCCGCGCTGGCCGTATTTTTCGATCCGCGCCTGCAGATCGAGCGAGAAAAAGTACTTGGCCCGCTCCGGGGCGCGGAACTGGAACAACACCTTACGCAGAATGCTGTCGATGATCTCCCGCTTCTTGAGGGGATGCTTGATCACCATGATCTTCTCGCCGGCCTCGACGAAATGCCCTTCCAGATCGTCACGGACCGAGGAGATGACGCCGTTGGTGAGGCAATGCACCATTTTCGGATTCCGTTCCCGCTCCAGAACGTAGAGCAGGGTTCCCGGCACATGGCTCCACTCGCCGCTGATCCCCTCCACCACATCGCCGTTTCTGACCTTGAACCTGATCCGGCCGGTGTGGATGGTATGCATGTCCACGTAGCTGAATGGATCTGACCGGTACTGGGTAAGTATCTCGTCGAAATCGATGTCCTGTTCCATGACTTGGTTCGGCATAAGTATTATCGGTAATAAAGGTTGCGGCCGCCCATGGTCATCAGCGACTTGTGAAGATTGCGCCGGAATTCCCGACGATCCCAGATGCCATGGATATGTCCGCGCTTTAACGCATTACGGGCGCTGTGATAGTCTGGCGGGATATCCTGGCCGGTGGTGTCGCGGATGACCCGATGGCCTGCGAAACCGATCCGGCTCGAACGGATGGCGAACTGATAATGGGAGCAGCCCAGGAAGCTTGCCACCGGCCCGGCATAGGAATTGTTGTC
>DHYT01000122.1:0-121 GCA_002415465.1 Desulfobulbaceae bacterium UBA5123 | reverse complement strand
GATGCCGCCGGTGGTGTGCACATAGGACAACAGCGGCCGCCGCTTGATGCGGGCAATCTCGCAGGCGCGGACGAATTTCTCCCCCTCGGCGGCGCCGACGGTGCCGTTGCGGAAATCGCTG
>DHYT01000097.1:10944-11196 GCA_002415465.1 Desulfobulbaceae bacterium UBA5123 | reverse complement strand
CCGGCCGGTGATGATCACCGGCGATCATCCGCTCACCGCCCGCGCCATCGCCAAACGGCTGGGGATCATCGACAGCGATGACGACGAGGTGATCTCCGGCCGCGAGCTTGCCGCGACAGACCCGGCACAATTCACCGAGGCGGCGGGAAGGGCCAGGGTATACGCCAGGGTGGCGCCGGAGCAGAAACTGACCATCATCACCGCCCTGCAGGCCAGTGGCGAGGCGGCGGCGATGACCGGCGACGGGGTCAA
>DHYT01000097.1:0-10806 GCA_002415465.1 Desulfobulbaceae bacterium UBA5123 | reverse complement strand
ATCCCGCTCCTGCCCATCCACATCCTCTGGATCAACCTGGCCACCGACGGCGCGCCCGGCCTGGCGCTCACCGTCGAGCCCGGCGAGCCGGACATCATGAAGCGCCCGCCCCGTCCGCTCAACGAGAGCTTCTTCGCCCATCGCCTATGGTTGCATATCCTCTGGGTGGGGCTGCTGATGGGCGGATGCTGCCTCTGGGTCCAGCACTGGGGGATCACCCACGACGCGCACTGGCAGACCATGGTCTTCACCACCCTCTGCCTCTCCCAGTTCGGCCACGCCCTGGCGATCCGCTCGGAAAGGTTGTCGCTGTTCTCCATGGGGCTGTGGTCAAACCCATATCTCACCTGCACCGTGCTGATCAGCATCGGGGCGCAGGTTGCCATCATCTACCACCCCTTCCTGCAACGGGTCTTCCACACCCAACCGCTCACCTTCTCCGAACTCGCGGTTGCCGGCGCGGTCTCGTCGGTGGTTTTCATCGGCGTCGAGATCGAGAAGCTGCTCAAACGGGCACGCGGCTAAACCATGAACTTGTTCTTCAGGTAGCGCAGGAAGTAGTCAGGGTTCAGCCTCTCGCCGGTAACCCGCAGCAGCAGCTCCTCCGGCGGGTAGACCGACCCGTGCCGGTAGATCTGCTCGGTGAGCCAGCCGCGAATCCGGCCGAAATCGCCTTGGCCGATGGTCGCCTCATGCTCCGGATCTACCGCGCAGTACGCATGCCAGATTTGCGCCGAGGCCAGGTTGCCGATGGTGTAGGTCGGGAAATACCCGAAGCTGCCGTGAGCCCAGTGGATGTCCTGCAACACCCCGTCGCTGTCGCTGGGCACGGCGACGCCCAGATAATCGCGGTATCGCTCGTTCCAGGCCGCCGGCAGGTCCGTCGTTGCCAGTTCGCCGTTGATCAAGGCCAACTCCAGTTCAAAGCGGATCAGCACATGCAGGTTGTAACTCAACTCGTCCGCCTCCACCCGGATCAGGCCGGGCCGGACCGCGTTGATCATCCGCATCAACCGCCCCAACTCCATCTCGCCGAACTGGGCCGGGAAGGCCTCCCGCAGCAGCGGCAGACAGTGCCGCCAGAAGGACGCGCTCCGGCCGATGATGTTCTCCCAGAGCCGCGACTGCGATTCATGGATGCCCAGCGATACCCCGGCCCCCAACGGGGTCCGGGCAAGATCGGCGCCGACATTCTGCTCGTAGAGGGCGTGGCCCCCTTCGTGCAGGGCGCTGAAGATGAACTCGATGCTCCGCGGGCTGTAACGGTTGGTCACCCGCTGGTCACAGCCGCCGAGCCCGGTTGAGAATGGATGCGCGGAGCGATCCTGCCGGCCGCGGTCAAAATCAAAGCCGATCATCGCCAGCATGCGGTCCGCGAAGCGGATCTGCTCCTCCACGGCAAACATCTCCCCCTCCCAGGGGGGCTCATCCCGGCCGCCGCCCGCCTTGGCGATCATCGTCCGCAGAGGGTCCCGCAGGGCGTCAAAACATTCCCGGACCCGGCCCGCGGTCAACCCCTCCTCGTACAGATCGAGCAGGGCGTCGTAGGGCTCCTTTTCGTAGCCCAGATAATCGGCCTGCCGTCGGCTCATCGCCACCAGTTTCGCCAGCAGCGGCGCGAATGATGCAAAATCATTGTTTTTCCTTGCCGCAACCCACACCGGCAACGCCTGCGAGGTCAAGGCCGACAAGGCGACCACGAATTCCTCGGGCAGCTTGGTGCTCTGGTCGTAATCTCGCCGCATCCTTCTGACCAGCGCCTGGTCCACAACCGAAAGGGCGTCGCCATCCGCCTCGGCCGTACGGATAAGCTCCCCCAGTGCCGGATCGACCTCCTTGCGGTGCGCGATCCCGCTCATGGTCGCGAACTGCTGCGCCCGTTCCGCCGCGGCGCGAACGGGCAGCATCACCTCCTGGTCCCACTGCATCAGGGCCATGACATGATGCAGGTCACTCAACTCTGCGGCCCGCGCCCGCAGGTGATCGATAATGTTCATTGTGTTTCTCCCAACGATGCGGACGGCAACACAAGCCGCCCTTGCTGAAACCTGTCATGTAACGGCTAGAAACCGCCGTAGCGGATGAGCAGGGCAACCCCGCTGCCGATGAGGATGAGGCTGACCAGACGGGTGAACTGCTCGCGACCGATGGCGAGATGGATGCGGCCGCCCACCGTCATCCCGGCCGCCAGCAGCGGCAGTCCGAAAGCCACCAGCAGCATGGTGTCGCGGCCGTAGATGCCGCCTAGCAGATAACTGATGATACGAAAGGCGCCGTCAAAGATGAAGATGGTCGCCGCCGTGGCCCGAAACTCGCTCTTTTCGAGCCCGCGCATGGTCAGATAGATGACATAAAAAGGGCCGCCGGTGCCGAACAGCGCCCCGACCATGCCGCCCATGAACCCGGCCGGCGCCGCCCACCGCCGCGAACCGCGCAACGTGGGCAACGGCAGCGACGAGTAAACGGCAAAGGCGAGAATGAATATCGACAGGGCCACGGCAAGCTGGGCGGTGGGCAGACGCTTCAGAAAAAAAAGGCCCGCCTGCACGCCGACAAAGGAGAAGGGCAGCAGCGGCAGCAGATCCCGCCAGCGCACCAGCCGCCGTCCCTTGAGGCCATGGGAGAGCGAGGCGACATAGTCGAGCAGGCCGACCACCGGCACCGCCAGGGCCAGCGGCCACTGCATGGTCAGGAGCGGCACGGCGATGAGGGCGGAGCCGAAGCCGGCGATGCCACGGATCAGATAGGCAAAGATGAGAACGCCGCCGCCGTAGAGAACGGTGACGACGGTGAACAGGGGCTGCGGATCATCCATGCGAAACGGTCAAACCCCTTCCGCCGACGCCCGAATCTGGCCCGGCCCCGCCTCCTTGGCAAAGACCAACGCCTCGGCGGCCGCTGCCAGCAATGCCTGGTGATCGACGCCCGAACGCGGCGCCATGGCGGCCAACCCCATCCCCACCGTCAGCAGCCCCTCCGGGTTTGCCGCGTGCGCGATGCCCAGCGCCGCGATCTTGGCCCGCAGTGTTTCGGCCAGGGCCAGCGCCCCGGCGTGATCGGTATTGGGCAGCAGGACGGCGAACTCATCGCCGCCGTAGCGAACCACCACGTCGCCGGCCCGGCCCAGCGGTTGCGCCAGCGTTGCCGCCAATTGCCGGAGGCAGGTGTCGCCGGCGGGATAGCCATGGGCCACGTTGTATCCCTTGAGATCGTCGACATCGACAAAGATGAGGGCCATGGGCGCCGCCTCGCGCATCCCCCGCCGCCACTCCTCGGCCAGCACCGATTCGAGATAGCGGCGGTTGCCGTTGCCGGTCAGGGCATCGATGCAGTCATGTTCACGCAGCAGTTGATTGGCCGCCGCCAGTTGCGCCGACACCGCCTGCAGTTCGTTCTCGGAGGATTTCCTGCGGCTCACCTCCTGCCGCAGGCGCAGGATGGACTGCACCCGGCCGAGAAGCTCCAATTGCGAGAAGGGTTTGATGATATAATCCACCACCCCGAGCCCGAAGGCCTCGGCAACGGCTTGCAGATCATCCTTGGTGGTCACCATGGCCAGGGGAACATCGGCGAACCGCGGATCCGCCTTGATCCGCTTACAGGCCTCAATCCCGTTGACTTCCGGCATCAGCATGTCCATCAAAATCAGATCCACGGCAATGGCGTCATGGGCCGACGAATCACCCATCCCCAGCAGCGTAAAGGCCTCGCGGGCGGAAATGGCGAAATGGAGGTTATGATAGCCGCCGGCATTCAGCATCTTGCCCATCAACATCAGGAAGGGTCGAGAATCATCAACGACAAGGATGCTGCTGTTCTGAAAGGATTCCATGCCACGCTTTCCATGCTATTATGGAGATTGCCGGGCGAATCGAAAAAACCCGCCACGGATATGCCGTATTCCTGTTATTCTACAAGTTAGCATTTTTTATTGCCGCCGCCAAAGGGAATTGCATCCGCGGGCCGGCGGCCCCGCCCCCCGTATGGCAGGCGGAACGCAATTGGAGGGAAAAAATGTACCGCCCCATCATCGGCACCCTTGGCTACATCCTGTCCCCGGACGGCCAGCACACCTTGCTCATCCACCGTAACGGCCGCCCGGGCGATTACCACAGCGGCAAATACAACGGCCTGGGCGGCAAGATGCACGCCGACGAGGACGTGATCGCCTGCATGCGCCGCGAGATTCGGGAAGAAGCCGGGATCGAGTGCGAGGCCATGGTCTTGCGCGGCACCGTCAACTGGACCGATTTCGGCCCCAACGGCGAAGACTGGCTGGGGTTCATCTTCCGCATCGACCGCTTCAGCGGAACCCCGAAGAGCGAAAACGAAGAGGGCGCCTTGCTCTGGCACCCCACGGACCGCTTGCTGGAACTGCCCATGTGGGAAGGCGACCGCTACTTCCTGCCGCTGGTCTTCGACGCCGACCCGCGCCCCTTCCATGGCCACATGCCATACAAAAACGGCCGCCCCGCCGGGTGGACCGTCCACCGTCTGTAACCGTTTCCCCGACCGGGGAAAGCTAGTACAGCACTCAGAGATAACAGTTCACGTCAACGGCATCCACGGCATTGACGAACAGATAGTCGTTCAACTTCAGCAGATCGTCGCCGGAAAGGGATTGCCAGGCTCCGCTCTTCGCGCAAGCGGGATACCGTTCATAAAAAACCCGGTTCCACGCCCGCATCGATTTGGATTCGGTATACAGAAACTTGGCGCCCTGATCGTTCCCCCGGTGATGACAACCCTTGCACGCCTCCCGGAAGATCTTGTAGCCGTCGCGCAGGTTGCCGAAGGTCAACTCCCGCATCGTCGAACTTCCCCGGTCGAATCGTTTTTCGGGCCGGGCAAGGGCCGGGGCCGCCATCGCCGCCGACAGGAATACCGTTACCGCCACCACCGCAACTCTGCGCATCACCAATTACCTCCGGGAAGTCGTAAGGTTTGCGATCCCCGCAACCGGGACTCGCAACATGAAGCCTGTCCGTCAGCGACAGGCGATAGTGCGGGTTCGGATAACATCGGCATGGGCCTCGATGGCGGTCACCACCCCGGCGGGAATCTCGTCTTCCAGGTCGATGATGTTGTAGCCGATGGCGCCGTTGCTCTCGTTGAGGTAGCTGGCGATATTGATCCCGTTCGCGCCGATGATCTGGGAAGCAAACCCGATCATGCCGGGTACGTCGCGGTTGATCATAATGAAACGGCTCCGCACCGCGGATGACGGAATCGACTCCACGGTCGGGAAATTCACACTGTGGGTGACGGTGCCCATCTCAAGGTAATTTTTCAGTTCATTCACCGCCATGGAGGCGCACTGCCCCTCGGATTCCTCGGTGCTGGCGCCCAGGTGCGGCGTAACGATGATCTTGTGATGGTTGACGGTTGCGGCGGAAGGAAAATCGGTGATGTAGCAGGCCAGACGGTTATCGGCCAGGGCGGCCAGCACCGCCTGCTCGTCGACGATGGGGCCCCGCGCATAGTTGACCAGGATTGCGCCGGCCGGCAGTTGCGCGAGCAGCTCCCGCCCCACCAGCCCCCTGGTTTTGGCATTGAGCGGCAGGTGCAGGGAGAGGATATCGGCCTCTCGCAAGACCTCGGCAAGGTTCCGGCTGAGCCGCACCTGGGGCGACAGCCCGTGGATATTCTCCATGGCCGGGGCTGGATCAAAGCCCACCACCCGCATCCGTTGGTCGACGCCCCGATTGGCAACCCGCACCCCGATCTGGCCGAGCCCCAAAACGCCGAGGGTTTTGCCGGCCAGCTCAAAGCCGCGAAACCCCTTCTTCCGCTCCTCCACCCGGTGGGCGATGGTCGCGTCGTCAAGCCCGCCGAGATCCCGGCAGAAGGTGAGCCCCTGATAGATATTGCGGGCGGCCATCCCCAACATGATGAAAACAAGCTCGGCCACCGCGTTGGCGTTGGCGCCCGGGGTATTGAAGATGCAGATGCCCCGCGCCGTGGCCTTGTCGACGGTAATGTTGTTCACCCCGGCGCCGGCCCGCGCCACCGCCAACAGCGAGGGATAGGCATCGCAATCGACCTGGCTGCTGCGGACGATAATCCCGTCCGGGTCCGGGGCATCGGCATCAAGACAAAAATGCGGTCCGAAGAGAGCAAGCCCCTCCCGGGCGATGTTGTTCATGATCTTGATGGTGAATTCAGACATCGCGCTCCTCCCCCGCAATGCAAACGGGCAACATCAATGCTAGCAGATGTCGCCCGTCCAATCCAGCCCGATCGAATTTTTCGCTCTCGACGCCCCGCCCTTACCCCGGATCAGCCGACGCAAGCCCGGGAACGCCCCATGGCCTTGGCCTGATAGAGCGCCTCGTCGGCCCGCTGCAACCACTCTTCGGTGGAGAGGCCCGGCTGCCATTGCACAAAACCGATGCTGACCCCCAACCGGGGTGAACCGGGCGCCTGAATGCCCAGGTCATGCACCGCCTTGCAGAGGCGTTCGACCAGAATACGGGCATTTGCCATCTCGGTTTCCGGCATCAGGAGCTGAAACTCATCGCCGCCGATCCGGACCAGCAGATCACTGGTGCGCACCATCCCGGACATGGCCTGGGCCACCATCCGCAAGACCTGATCCCCCTTGGCGTGACCAAAGGTATCGTTGATCTGCTTGAAATAATCAAGGTCCATGCTGGCCAGGGTGATAGGCCGGCCATGACGCCGGGCGCTTTCCAGCAAAGGCCCCAGCCGATCCTCAAAAACGCGGCGGTTGGCGAGCCCGGTCAGGCTGTCGCGGCGCGCCTGCTCGAAGATATCCTCATACTCGACGGCGCGCTGCAACGGCTCCTGCAGCACCGCCAGCCCCTCCTCAAGCTGGGCGATCTCGGCGTCACCGATCTGCCCGGCCTTGCGGAGCAGCATCAACCGGCCGCCGCCCTCACAATCCGGCACGGCCCAGCAGTAGACATAAAAATCATCCTCTTGCCAGCAGGTTTCACCGCCCCGGCACTCCAGCTGGCCGATCATCTTGTCGGCCACCATCATCACCCGCCGCCGGTCCGGCCCATGGCAGGAACAGAAAAGATGCCGCCGGCCCTGCCGGGGGTTGTCATAGGCGATCAGATTATGCTCGACCACCGGCATCAACCAGACGGAGTAGGCCTCGACCATGCTGGAAAGGTCCAGGGCGCCGGCCAGGCGGGCGTGGAGATCGTTGATCTTGACCAGCCACTCGGAGCGGCGGCGATAGCGGTCAAGCTCGACCATCAAATTATGCATATCGGCGTGTACCGGGTTGTCGGCTACCCTGGCGGCGTCTGTGGAGAGAGAGAGGGCTGCTTGCATGGCGGTAAATCCTTTGGCTATATGGTTACTTCAATACATTCGTTTGTTTCGCTTGAGACGTTGATTCATGCCAAATCCATGCCAAACAGCAAACGACTGCGCCAACAACCATGCAACCCACGAAAAACAAAAGACAAAGCTAACAAAACCATCCGCTCCGGCAACCACCGGCCCGTACCGGAACCGGGAAAAAACTGCCGCCGCCCACGCCGTTGCCGGCAATGGCTTCAGGAAATTTCCGGGCCGACAGGGACTCGATCGGGAACAACGGTCAACCGACAGTTTGTCAAAAAAATGACCCCCCATTTGACCAGCAGCTTAATTTACGCTAGATATGGGTGAACAACCCAACATCGATAAGGGCGCCGACCAAGCCATGCACATCATTCACCTCGACATGGATGCCTTTTTCGCCGCGGTGGAGATGCGCGACGACCCGACCCTCCTCGGCAAGCCGGTGATTGTCGGCGGCAGCAGGGAGCGCGGGGTGGTTTCCGCGGCGTCCTACGAGGCGCGAAAATTCGGCGTCCACTCCGCGATGCCGATGGCCGTGGCCAGGCGATGCTGTCCGCACGGCGTTTTCCTGCCGGTGCGCATGGACCGCTACCAGGAGATTTCCGGCCGCATCCAAACCCTTTTCAATCGCTTCACCCCGCTGGTGGAACCCCTTTCCCTGGACGAGGCCTTTCTCGACGTCACCGGCAGCACCGCCCTTTTCGGCCCACCGGTTGCGATCGCCCGCCTCATCAAGCAGCTGATCAGGGAGGAAATCGGCCTTACCGCCTCGGCCGGGGTCGCCTCCTGCAAACTGGTGGCGAAAATCGCCTCGGATCTCGAAAAACCAGACGGCTTGACCGTGGTGCCTGCCGGCACGGAAAAGGAATTTCTCGCCGTACTGCCCATTGAACGCCTGTGGGGGGTTGGTGAACACACACGACAAAGCTTGCGGCTGCTGGGGGTAAAAACCATCGGCGACCTGCACCGGCTCCCGGCGGGACTCCTCGAAGCAAAGTTCGGCAAGAGCGGCGCCCGGATGCAGCTGGCCGCCCTCGGCATCGACCCGCGACCGGTTGAGGCAACGCGCACCATCCAGTCCATCGGCCAGGAAGAAACATTCGCCGCCGATCTTACCGACCATGCCGCCCTGCGCCGAGAACTCCTCGCCATGGCGATCAAGGTTGGCCGCCGCCTGCGCGACCACGGCCTTCGCGGCCGGACGATCACCGTCAAGGTCAAGTATTACGATTTTAAGCAAATCACCCGCTCGCTGACCCTGCCCGAAACCACCGACGACCAGCAGGCCATTTTCCGAACTGCCTGCGGGCTGCTCGCCAAAACCGATGCGGGCCTAAAACCGATACGGCTGCTGGGGATAACCGTCGCCAACCTCTCACCGCAACATGAACCTCGCCAGCAGACGCTTCTGCCAGAAGGCAACCGGCAACGTGAGAAGCTGAACCAGGCCATTGACCATCTCGCCGACAAATTCGATTCCTACGTGGTCAGGCCAGGGACACTGCTCTGAGAACGGCGACACCGGCCGAAACTGACGCAAACCCGCCAACTCCGCAACAACTCCTTGAATATATACGGACATCTTGATAAGCTTGCAGACCGTTACGGCAATCCTCTTTTAAACTCAGCCACCCTTAGGATTACCCTTGAGCCAACAGCGTATTCTGGTGACCGGCGCCGCCGGCTTCATCGGCTATCATCTTATAGAAAAACTCCTTGCCGGCGATGTCCAGGTTATCGGCGTCGATAACTTCAACGATTACTACGAACCGGCCCTCAAGCGCGCGCGCCATCAACGGTTGCTCACTCACGCCGCCTACACGCCGGTTGAGTTGGATATCGCCGACCGCGACGCCACCGCCCGCCTCTTTGCCGACTACCGGTTTGATGCGGTGGTCAATCTGGCCGCCCAGGCCGGGGTGCGTTATTCGCTCAAAAACCCCGCCTCCTATGTCGACACCAATCTTGTCGGCTTTGCCAACATCCTCGAGGGCTGCCGCCACGCCAAGGTGGGCCATCTGGTCTTCGCCTCGTCAAGCTCGGTGTACGGCGCCAACACCAAGATGCCCTGGTCCGTGCATGACCGGGTCGACCATCCCGTGTCGTTGTACGCGGCGTCGAAGAAGGCCAACGAACTGATGGCCCATGCCTACAGCCATCTCTATGGCCTACCCTGCACCGGTCTGCGCTTTTTCACCGTCTACGGCCCCTGGGGCCGCCCGGACATGGCATATTTTCTGTTTACCAAGGCGATCCTGGCCGGCAAGCCCATCGACATCTTCAACCACGGCAAGATGAAGCGCGACTTCACCTATATCGACGATATCGTCGATGGGGTGCTGGGCGTCATCCAACAGGTCCCCGCCGCCGACCCGCACTGGAACGGCGACGATCCCGACCCGGCCACCAGCTATTGCCCCTACCGCATCTACAACATCGGCAACAATCAGCAGGTGGAGTTGATGCGTTTCATCGAGGTGCTGGAAGAGGCGCTTGGCAAAAAGGCGGAGATGAATTTTCTCCCCATGCAGAACGGCGATGTGCGGGCCACCCACGCAAACATCGACGACCTTGCCAAGGCCGTCGGCTTCGCCCCGAAAACCAGCATCGAAGACGGCCTGCGAAAATTCGTCGACTGGTACCTGCAATACTACCAGGCATGAGCGCCTGAAAAGGGATACGGACTATGAAGATTACCATCATCGGCAGCGGCTATGTCGGCCTCGTCACCGGCGCCTGCCTCTCGGAATTCGGCCATCATGTTATCTGCATGGACAAGGATGCGGCCAAGATACACGCCCTTGAGAAAGGCATCATCCCCATCTATGAGCCTGGCCTGACCGAACTGGTGGTCAAGAATGCGGCCGCCGGCAGGCTGTCGTTCACCACCGATCTCTCGGCGGCAGTGCCCCACGCCGATGCCGTCTTCCTGGCCGTGGGCACCCCCAGCCAGCGCCGGGGAAATGGCTACGCCGACTTGACCTATGTCTACGAAGCCGCCCGCGAAGTGGCCTCAGTCCTCCAGGGCTACACGGTGGTGATCGACAAGAGCACGGTGCCGGTGGGTACCGCCCGGCAGGTGGCCAGAATCATCTCCGAGGTCAACCCGGCGGCGGATTTCGATGTCGTCTCCAATCCTGAATTCCTGCGGGAGGGCGCGGCCCTCAAGGATTTCATGCATCCGGACCGCGTGGTGATCGGCGTTGATTCAGAACGCGCCGCGGCTCTTGTCAAGGAGATATACAATCCGCTCTACCTGCTTGAAACGCCCTTCATCGTCACCACCCCGGAAACAGCGGAGCTGACCAAGTATGCCGCCAACGCCTTCTTGGCCGTCAAGATCAGCTTTATCAACGAGATGGCCAACCTCTGCGAGGCGGTGGAGGCAAACGTTGTCGACCTGGCGCGAGGCATGGGGCTTGATGGCCGGATCGGCAAGAAATTCCTCCATCCCGGCCCGGGCTACGGCGGCTCCTGCTTCCCCAA
>DHYT01000116.1 GCA_002415465.1 Desulfobulbaceae bacterium UBA5123 | reverse complement strand
GGTGTTGTCGAGGATGATGTAGTCGCCGACCTTGAAGGTGTTGTCGGCGAAGATGCTGATGCCGCCAAAGAAGTTGGCCAGGGTGTCCTTGGCCGCCAGGGCCACGGCGATGCCGGCGATGCCGGCCGAGGCGAACAGCGGGGTCAGGTCCACGTGCCAGATGGCGAGCAGCCAGAGCAGGCCGGCGAGGATGGTCACCACCCGCAGGACATTCTTGAGCAGCAGGAAGAGGTCCTTGCCGATCTTGCCCCGGCTCATCACCTGGGAGTGGAAATGATCGGCCAGCCAGTTGAAGGCGCGGACGAAGGCGAAGAACCAGATCAGCAGGATGACGCTCTTGATCCCGGACGGCAGCACCGTTTCCCAGGGCGATTGTAGCGGTTGCAGCAGGAGGCTGTGCTGCGACCCCAGAAGGAAAACGGTCCAGCAGAAGGGGGCGTGGGCGAAGTCGATCAGCTTGTCGTCGATGTCGATATCGGTATAGCCCGCCAGGCGGCGCAGGACACGGTCGATGAAGATGTCGGCGATCTTGGCGAGGAGTCCGTAGGCGGCGATCAGCGCCAGTTGCTTGAAGAAGAGATTTTCGTTCAGAAATTGAAAATGGTTGGTCAGTTCCGTGAAGGGCATGGTTCTCTCGTCGGCAAGGGTCAATTTTTCTTTTGCTATGGCTACCGTGGACGGCAAGATGGTGTCAAGGAAAAAGCCGCCGGGTCGTTGGTCGAGCGGGGGCAGATATCATCCAGCCAGGCGTCGATGCGGTCGCGGTATCGGTCTGCGGTGGTTTCATGCCCGCACGCCGTGCAGGTGACTCGCGCATTGTGTCAACGGCCGCTCAGGATCGATCGCCCGCCGCAGCAGATGCAGGGCAGATCGGGATCGCAGGCGGCTTCGCGGTCTTGCATGGTTATTTCCGCGCCGCGGCTGGCGGAATGGGGATCACCACCTCGATGCGGGTGCCCTGGCCGGGCTGACTTTCAACCAGGATGTCGCCGTCGACGGATTCGGCGCGTTCGCGCATGCCGGCCAAGCCGCAGCCGCCGCCGAAAACAGGGATGTGATCGTTGGAGAAGCCGCAGCCGAAATCCTTGATCTCAAGGCTCACTTGCTGCGGCGAGAATTCGAGGGTGATGTCGGCGCGGTCGGTTTGGGCATGGCGGGTAATGTTGGTGATCGCTTCCTGGGTGATGCGGAAGAGCACCGTTTCCGCCAACGGGTCGATTCGCTGGTCGGTGTTCTGGACGTTCAACTGCACCTTGAGGCCGTAGTTGCGGCGCGCCTCATCGATGAGGTGATGCAGGGAGGGCACCAGCCCGAGGTCGTCGAGTTGCGAGGGGCGGAGGTCGTACACCAGGCGGTGCAGGCCGCGCGCCATGGAGCGGCAGAGCCCCTGGCAGCGGTTGATCATGTCATGGGCGGCCGGGTTTTCGGGGATGAGGTTCTTCAGGGTGGACATGTTGAGGCTGGTGGCGGTAAGAACCTGGGAGGTTTCGTCGTGCAGTTCCCGGGCGATGCGTTTCCGCTCTTCCTCCTGGGCGATGACCGTGTGGCGCAGCAGTTCGCGGCGCATCTTTTTCCTTTTCTCCAACTCGACCTGCAGCCGGCTCAGGGCCTCAAGGCGCTCCTGCTGCGCGGATTGATACTCCTGGCTGCGCTTCAGTTCGACAAAGTGGATGGCCCGGATCATGCCGATGGCGACCACGGCGGCGGTCATGGACCGCAGGACCTGGACCGGCATGCCGAGGCACGCCTGGAAGAAATCCGTGGTGAGATAGGGGGAGAGGCTGTGCCCGGTATTTTTCACGAACAACTGCGTCAAGCCGTAGACGGCGAAACCGCCCGCCGCCCACAACAGACATCTCGCCAAGGGCGCGTTCTCGTCATGCCAGCGGAGGTGTTGGGAGCGCAGGGCGGCGGCGGCAAGCAGGGCGCTCGGCACGGCGATCAGGTGGCGGGCCAGGGCGTCGGCGTGTTCCACCCAGGTCTGCGGGTTGAGGCGCGGGATGTTGCCGGTGATGAAGAGGAGCGAGAAGTAGAGGATCAGGATGAGCAGCCCGGCGAGGGCGTCGGCGCCCAAGGGACGGTTGGGCCAGTGCATTGCCCGCACGCCGTAGGCGGCAAGGGAGGCAAAGGAGATGATGAGCAGGGAGATGCGGATGAAGGCGGCGGAAGGCGGCAGGGTTCCGTGCATCTCGAGCGGCATCATGAACAGTTCCAGCCATTCGTGCATTCCGTGCAGCATGCCGAAGGCGGCCAGGGGCCGCAGGGTGCGCGCCTCGGCCAGCATGGGGATGCGGCCTGATTCCAGAAACACGGCGAGGCCAAGGGTGAAGAAGGAGAGGCCGTAGATGAAGTAGATAACGGTTATGTCAAAGGTCGGCGTGATTGGCGGCATGGATGCTCAGGCCTTTTGGGTTGGTGAAAAGGCGTATGAGGTTTGTGTTGTACGGCTCTTGCGCTCTTTCGGAAAACGCCCCCCCAGGCGGTTTTCCGATGAAACAGCCCAGTTATGTAACGGTAAAGCCGATCCCGGCGATGGCGGCCTTGATCAAGGCCGGCGGCACGGGTTTTTCCTCTTCGTAGCGTGCTTCTCCGGTTGCCAGGTCGACAGTCGCCTTGGTGATGCCGTCGACGGCCAGGAGCGCCTTGGTTACCGAGCCGACACAGTGCTGGCAGCTCATTCCCGTGATTCGGATGGTCGGCATTGAGTTGTCCTCGTGAGCGGAGTATAGTCTTTATACCTAGCGTTTCGTTTACGTGAAATGATTTTTGCAACGTTAATCAATATTTCACCAAGTTGCAATATACGAGTCATGCGGAGTGCATTGTATGGAGATCATGGCTGAAAAGCGGTTGCCGATCCGGGGCATGCATTGCGCCTCCTGTTCCGGCCGCATTGAGCGGGCGCTGGCCGGCACCGATGGGGTTCGGCGGGTGGCGGTCAATCTCGCCTCGGCAACCATGGATATCGAGTGGGATGGCGACCGCCTTGACCTGGCCGGCATCGCGGGGGTGGTGGCGAGGCTGGGTTTTGAACTGGAGTTGCCTGCCGCCGAGGCGATTTGGGAGACGCGGCTTACGGGGATGAGCTGCGCCGCCTGTTCCGCCCGCATCGAGCGCGTGGTCGGCGGGCTTGACGGTGTTGCCGAGGCGCGGGTCAATCTTGCCACCGGCGGCGGCACGTTCCGCTTCGACCCGGAGGTGATTTCCCGCCGCCGGATCCGCGAGGCGATCGAGGCGCTTGGGTTCGGCGTCGAGGCCGCGGGCGGGCATTCCGCCGGGTTTGACGCGCAGCGGCGGGAGGTGGAGGCAACCCTGGCGCAAATGCGGCGCAATCTTGTCCCGGCCCTGTTGTTCGGCGCGGCGCTGCTGGTGGCGGCCATGGCGGAGATGGTCGGCGTGCCGCTGCCGGCGGCCGTTTCTCCCCACGCCGCCCCTTTTTCCTTTGCCGTATTGCAACTTGTGCTGGTGCTGCCCATCCTCTGGCTTGGCCGCAACTTTTACCGGGTTGGGATACCAGCCCTGTTGCGCGGCGGTCCCAACATGGATTCGCTCATCGCCGTGGGCACCGGCGCCGCCCTGGTCTATTCGGTGTGGAATCTCATCGAGATCGGGTTGGGGATCGATCCCATGCGCAGGGTCATGGACCTCTATTTTGAGTCGGCGGGGGTGCTGATCGCCCTGGTGTCGCTGGGCAAGTATCTTGAGCTTCGCTCCCGGGCGAGAACCTCGGACGCCATCGGCCTGCTCATGCGGTTGACGCCCGAGAAGGCGTTGCTGGTCCGTGGCGACGAGCAGGTGGAGATCCCGGTGGAGGAGATCGAGGCCGGCGACCTGCTGCTGGTGCGGCCCGGAGAGCGGGTGCCGGTGGATGGGGTGGTGGAGAGGGGCGCCTCGGCGGTGGATGAGTCCATGCTTACCGGCGAGAGCCTGCCGGTGAGCCGGACGGTGGGCGATACGGTGGCCGGCGCCACCCTCAACAGGGACGGCGCGCTTTGGGTGCGGGCCGAGCGGGTGGGGGAGGACACGGTGCTGGCCAGGATTGTCCGGCTGGTCCGGGAGGCGCAGGGGTCCAAGGCGGCCATCGCCAACCTTGCCGACCGGGTGAGTTATTATTTTGTGCCGGCGGTGATGCTGGTCGCCCTCGTTGCCGGGTTGGGCTGGCATTTCCTCGCCCATGCCGAGTTCGGTTTCGTCCTGCGCATCTTCATCGCCGTCCTGGTGATCGCCTGTCCTTGCGCCATGGGGCTTGCCACCCCCACCTCAATCATGGTCGGAACCGGGCGGGGCGCGCAACTGGGGGTATTGATCAAGAACGGGGCGGCCCTTGAGATGGCGGAAAAGGTGACCACGGTGGTTTTTGACAAGACCGGCACCCTGACCCATGGCCGTCCGGAGTTGGTTGATTTTGTGGTGTTGCGCTGGGAGCAGGGAGAGGATGCGCTTCTCGCCCTGGTGGCATCCTGCGAGGTGGGTTCCGAGCATCCCCTGGCCGAGGCCATCGTTCGCGCGGCCAGGGAGCGGGCGTTGCCCCTGGTTGCGGTGGAGTCGTTCGCGGCCATCCCCGGCCGTGGCGTCAGGGCAAGCCTGGCCGGCCATGCTCTGCTGCTCGGCAACCAGGAATTGATGCGCGAGGAGCGGGTCGACGGCCTGGATGCGGATGTCGAGGGACACGCCGGTCGCCTTGCCGAGGCCGGCAAGACCGCCTTGTACCTCGCCATGGACGGGCGGATGGCCGCCATCCTCGGCGTCGCCGACCGGATCAAGCCGGAGGCGCCGGCGGTGGTGGCGCGTTTGCAGGCGATGGGGATTGCGGTCTGCATGCTCACCGGCGACCATCCGGCCACCGCCCGCGCCATTGCCGCGCAGGCCGGCATCGACAAGGTCATCGCCCAGGTGCTGCCCGACCATAAGGCCGAAAAGATAGCCGAGTTGCAGGCGAACGGGGCGCGGGTGGCGATGATCGGCGACGGCATCAACGACGCCCCGGCCCTGGCCCGCGCCGATCTCGGCATCGCCATGGGCACCGGCATCGACGTGGCCATTGACTCAGGCGATGTGGTCCTGATGCGCGGCGCCCTGGACGGGGTGCTCACCGCCCTTGCCCTGAGCCGGGCGACCATGCGCAATATCCGTCAGAACCTCTTCTGGGCCTTTATCTATAATATCATCGGTATCCCGGTGGCGGCCGGCGTTTTGTTTCTCTTCGGCGGTCCGACCTTAAATCCGATGCTGGCGGGCGGCGCCATGGCCATGAGTTCGGTATCGGTGGTCGCCAACGCGCTGCGGCTGCGGTTCTTCAAGGTGGCGCCGCTTGCCGGGCATCCATGAGCCCCTGCCCGTGCTGATCGCCGGACGGCGTCGGCATGCCGATCCCGCTTGCTCCATCTCCCTTGGCCTATTATATAATGGGGTAGGTAAACCGTAACGGCAGGCTGGTCGTTTAACCATTCTGATACGCGTTGCTTGCGCGGCGTGGAATCTGGTTTTGATGAGGAGGAGGCTGCATGGCGATGAGTGATTTTCCGCAAGAGATCAAGAAGTTCGAGCTTCAGCATTATGAAAGGCCGAAAAATGTCAGAGAGCTGCGCAAGGATTACATCCCCTTTACCGGCTCCCCCCAGAAGCACCCCTACGACCAGGAAAAGGTGCTCCTGGTCGTCGATCCTTACAGTTCCAACACCTCCTACTATGAGTTTCGGACCGACGATATCGCCTTTGTCGAGGATCAGGTGAACATCGTCGACAGCGAGGGGGAAACCATCCACATGGTGCGGGTCTGGGTGAAGAAGCGGGCCATCGCCATCCGCTCGACCCCGTTTCTGGTGGAGGATACCTGGCGGTAGAGGCCTCCGGCCGTGGAGGATTCTCTGCCCGCTGACGCGTGGGTGAGCCGTTCACAACAAGAAAGGCCTGGCGAGGGAACCCCCCTTGCCAGGCCTTTCTTGATTCAGGTTGTGGCGTGCGTTTTAAAAATCTTCGAAATCGTCCTCGTCAAAGGGGATGATCTCGTCGGGCTTCATCGCCTTCGCAGGGGCCTTGGGGGCGGCGGCTGTTGTAGCCGGCGCCGCCTTTTTTGCCGCGGGCGCTGCTTTTTTGGCGGCAAGCTGCTTGGCCGGCGCGCTTTTTTTCGGTGCCGCATCGGGCCGTTGCATGCCCTTGGCGAGCATCGGCGGCCGTTTGAGTTCGCCCGCCGCGCTGGCCTTGTGCTCCGTCACCGCGATGCCGACGATCCGGGCCAGATGATTCACCGTCTCGTTCAACTCACGGGCCTGACCGGACAACTCCTCGCTGGCCGAGGCGGTTTCCTCGGAAACGGAAGCGTTGGCCTGGGTGACCTTGTCCACCTGGGCAACGGCCTGGTTGATCTGGTTGACGCCATGCGCCTGCTCGTCGCTGGCAACGGCGATCTCCTGGGCCAGAGCACTGACCTTTTTGACCCCGTCGACGATCTCGGTGAGGATCAGCTTGACCTCCTCGGCGGCCTTGACGCCATCGTCGGCGTTCTTCTGCGATTCTTCGATCAGGGCGGTGGTGTTTTGCGACGACTCGGCGCTCCGCATGGCAAGGGAGCGGACCTCGTCGGCAACCACCGC
>DHYT01000002.1:1746-15088 GCA_002415465.1 Desulfobulbaceae bacterium UBA5123 | reverse complement strand
CTTGCCGAGATCGTGGAGGAGGCCGGCGACGAAATACTCCTCACGGGAGGCCGCCGGCACCCCCATGCGGGCGGCCAGAATCTTGGCGGTGACCCCGACGCTGATGGAATGGGTCCAGAACTGGTCCATGGGCAGGGTCTGGAAGGAATCCTCCTGGTTGAAGGAACCGAGGATGGCGGTACTCAGGGCGAGGTTCTTGACGGTGTTGATCCCCAGCATGATGATCGCCCGGGTCAGGGAGGCGATGTAGTTGGGCAGCGAATAATAGGCGGAGTTGATCAGCTTCAGGACCTGGCCGGTGAGGACCGGATCGAGGGAGATAACCTTGTTGAGGTCGTTGGGGGAGGTGTTGGGCTGGTTGCACACCTCCAGCACCTTGGTCACCGTGGTTGACAGGCTGGGCATCTTGTCGATGTAGTCCTGCAATTTCCGGAAGTGCTGGTCTTTGCCGAAGGGGAGTTCGCTCATGAATGGGGTTTGTCGTCGCCGCGGCGGGTGGAGGCCTGCCGGCGAAGATGCTTCCTCTTTGTGAATATTATTAGATATTTGCAGCGATCGTTTCGCCCTTCATGCCTCTGGTTGGGAAACTTTTGTTATAGTAGCGGATACGGGTGTCGCGGTCAAGGCAACGAAAGATCAGCAGCCGTGCTTGACCAAGAAATCATGCACCATTTCATCCATGATTTCCATCTGGTCGCGGCCCGTCTCGTGGGCGATGATCCAGACGCAGCGGCGAAAGGCGCGATGGATGTCGGATCGCAGATACAGGGTGACGGGGACGATTTCCGGTTCGGTGTCCGTTCCGGGCGCGGGGAGTCGATTCTGGGTCATCAGCATGCTCCTGTCGGCGGCGAAGCGGGTTCAGGCGTTCTGGAGACGGTGAAAGGAAACAGCGTCGTCGTAACGGATGCCGGCGCCGCCGAAGATGTCCAGGGCGCTGCCGATGGTGGCGTCCAGGCGACCCTTGCCGAGATCGAGGATCATCCGCAGATCCTCCAGGTTGCGGACGCCGCCAGCATAGGTGGTGGGGATGGGCGTCCAGGCGCCAAGCGCCCGGGTCAGTTCGGCGTCGATCCCGTTGCATTTCCCTTCCACGTCCACGGCATGGATGAGGAACTCATCGCAGAACCGGGCGAAGAAATGGAGCGCCTCCTCGTTGACCTGGAGCGAGGTGAATTTCTGCCAGCGGTCGGTGACCACGAAGTAGTCGTCCCCACGCTTGCGGCAGCTGAGATCGATGATCAGTTTGTCTTTGCCCACCGCCTTTACCATCTCGTGCAGGCGGTCTTCGAGGACCTTGCCGTCCTTGAAGACATAGGAGGTGACAATGACGCCGCTGGCGCCCTCGTCGAGCCACCGGCCGGCATTGGCGGCATTGATGCCGCCGCCGATCTGAAGGCCGTTTGGGTAGGCGTGCAGGGCGTCAAGGGCCGCCTCGTCGTTGTTGGGGCCGAGCATGATCACGTGGCCGCCGGTGAGGCCGTCGCGGCGGTACATGTCCGCATAGTAGGAGGGGGGGTGGCTGGCGGCGAAGTTGGTCCGCAGGCTCTCGGCGTCGCTGTCGGACAGGGTCGAGCCGACGATCTGTTTCACGCAGCCGTTGTGGAGATCGATACAGGGTCTGAATTTCATGATCCGCGCCGGTGGTTGTGGCCGGGACAAATAAAAAAAGCGGAGTGGCCTCCGCTTTTTTTAAACCGCATTTATCATCCCGGCCGGGCCTGCAATGCTACCCCTGGACGATCAGGGAGGAGGGGTCCATCTGCAGGGATTTGCCGGCCTGTCCGGAGCCGGTGCTGTCCTTGACGATATTCAGGGTGTTGCAAAGCTGATCCTTGGCGGGCGGCCGGATGACCATGATGGTGTCGAAAAGGTCATCCACCTCGTGACAGGGCGCGGGGATGCCGTTGGCGCTGACCCGCTCGTCTTCGCGATGGCTCACCGCCGAGAACCAGATGTTGAGGTCCATGACCTCCATCAGCTCGCGGAGGTCGGCGAGTTCCTCGCGGCTCGCCTTGGTGAAGTCAAAGCCGTCGATGACCATGCAGGCGGGGCGGAAGATGTCCTGCTGCACCAGATCATTCAGGCGCTCCTCAAGCTTCGGGCGGTTGAAGGAGGAGACGTTGAAGGTCATGATCATCCGGTGCTGCATGATCTCGGCGGCGATGGACGCGGCGTTTTCAAGATGATCGGCGCCGATCAGGTCCTTGAAGATATCGTCGTACCAGGTTTTGGTCTTGTCCAGTGACTGGTCGATACTGACGTGGATGATTTTTTTCCCGTCCAGGATGTTGGCCAGCGCAATCTGTACCAGGATGGCGGTTTTGCCGAGCCCGGCGCGGGACATGACCAGCCCCATGCGTTGCGAAATCTGTTTCCCTTTGGCATCCTGGTTGAGGATACGGAGAGGATTCTTGGCGATTAAATCCTTTTTCAACATGGTTGCTCTCCTCTGTCTTTCTATGCTAGATGACCTTTTTTGCGGGCAAAGGTCGAGTTATTTTTTCTCTTTGTCGGCTTTGGCTTTCTTGATGATCTCGTCGGCCACGCCCTTGGGCACCGGACGGTAGGTGGCGAATTCCATGGTGAACTCGGCCTTGCCCTGGGTCAGGGAGCGGAGAACCGTGGAGTAGCCGAACATCTCTGAGAGCGGCACCTCAGCCTCGACAACGGTGTAGTTGCCTTCCTCGGCGGTGCCGATGATCATGCCGCGGCGCTGGTTGATGCTGCCCATGATGCCGCCCTGGAATTCGGTGGGGCCTTCGACGGCCACCTTCATGATCGGTTCCATGATCACCGGTTTGGCCTTCATGTAGCCTTCCTTGAAGGCGCCGATGGCGGCGAGCTGGAACGCGACATCCGAGGAGTCGACGGCATGGAAGGCGCCGTCGCTGATCACGCAGCGCACGCCGTTGACCTGGGCGCCGGCCAGGCCGCCCTTCTCGAGCGATTTCTGGAAGCCCTTGTCACAGGAAGAGATGTATTCGCGGGGGATGGCGCCGCCGACGATGTTGTCGACAAACTCGTAGTTCCCCTCTTCCAGCGGTTCCATGTAGCCGGCCACGCGGCCGAACTGACCGGAGCCGCCGGTCTGTTTCTTGTGGGTGTAGTTGAATTCGGCGCGCTGGGTGATGGTTTCCCGATAGGCGACCTGGGGCGCGCCTACCTCGACCTGGGCGCCGTATTCGCGCTTCATCCGCTCGATGTACACCTCAAGATGCAACTCGCCCATGCCGCAGATGATGGTTTCGTTGGTCTCGTGGTCAACGAAGGTGCGGAAGGTGGGGTCTTCCTTGGTGAAGCGGTTGAGGGCCTTGGACATGTTGACCTGGGCCTTGTTGTCGACGGGGCTGATGGAAAGGGAGATAACCGGCGCCGGCACATGCATGGAGCTCATGGAGACCGCAATGTCCGGCGAGGTGAAGGTGTCGCCGGAGGCGCAGTCGATACCGAAGAGCGCGACGATATCGCCGGCGTGGGCCATCTCGATATCCTCCATCTCGTCGGAATGCATGCGGACCAGACGGCCGATTTTGACCTTGCGGCCGTCACGGCTGTTGACGATGGTGTCGCCCTTGCGCATGGTGCCCTGGTAAATGCGGATATAGGTCAGCTGGCCGTAACGGCCCTCTTCGAGCTTGAAGGCGAGGCTGATCAGCTTGTCGTCCGGATCGTTGCTGACCGCGAACTCTTCCTCGTTCTTGTCGAGGTCGAGGGCGGTATTCTCGACTTCCTTGGGGTTGGGCAGGTAGAGGTTAACCGCGTCGAGCATCACCTGCACGCCTTTGTTCTTGTAGGCGGAGCCGATGAATACCGGCGTCATCTCCAGGCCGATGGTACCCTTGCGGACCGCCGCCCGGATCATCTCCGGGGAGGGGGTGCCTTCGAGCACCGCTTCCATCAGCTCATCGGAGAACATGGAGGCGGCGTCGAGCAACTCCTCGCGCTTGGCCTCGCACTCGTCCATCAGGTTGGCCGGGATTTCGTCTTCGCGAATCACCTCGCCGTTCTCGCCTTCAAAGTAGACGGCCTTCATGGTCACCAGGTCGACAACGCCCTTCAGGTCGCCCTCAAGGCCGATGGGTACCTGCATCATCACCGCGTTCTGCTTCAGCTTGTCGCGCAGCTGGCCGGCAACCCGCAGCGGATTGGCGCCGGTGCGGTCGCACTTGTTGATGAAGGCGATGCGCGGGACCTTGTAGCGGTCCATCTGGCGGTTGACGGTGATGGACTGCGACTGCACGCCGCCGACGGAGCAGAGGATCAGCACCGCGCCGTCGAGAACCCGCAGGGCGCGCTCAACCTCGATGGTGAAGTCAACGTGGNNAGCTCCATGGAGTCCATCTTGGCGCCGACGCCGTCCTTGCCCCGCACCTCGTGAATGGCGTGGATGCGCTGGGTGTAAAAAAGGATACGTTCGGTCAGGGTGGTCTTGCCGGAGTCGATATGGGCGCTGATGCCGATATTGCGTACTTTGTTCAGGTCTTTTTTCATTGTTGATTCCTTAGCCGTTCCTTTTCGTGTTCATGCGTGAGGGCCGACCGCTGCAACCGGGAGGACGGCTCCTGTTCTGTAATGTACGGAAAATACTGAATATATTAAAAAAACGGCCTCTGTCCAACTGCGAGGCCGTTTGCGTGGTCGTGTAAAAACCGAAATATTTACCCCCAGGGGGGTTGGTCTGTCAAGAGAAAAGCCTGTTATTGGTTGCCGAAGGCGTCGGCAAAAAGCTTCTCGATGGCGGCGCGGCCCTTGTCGGTCAATTCCCTGGTTCCGGAGCCGACGATCCGGTCATGGCTGATCCTGGGTGTATCCTGCTGCCAGCCGCCCTGATGCCAGGTGAACCAGTCGTCCTTCTCCTGGTCGTAAACGCTTACCGGCAGATTGAACAGCTTGGCCAGCTCAACCGCCCAGCCGGTGCCGCCCTTGACGGTGTTGTCGGCGAGGATGACCCCCACCGCGAATACCTGATGGCCTTTGTTGACCATGTGGAAGATGGTCTGCAGGACCTTGCGGATCTTGTCCGCCTCGTAGTAGGTGCGGTTCATCATCTTGGCGGCGAGCTCCATGCTGATGTCGCCCCGCCGCAACTCGTCGGCGGAAAGAACCACCAGGTGCTTGCGGCGATCGGGGTTGCGGCCCGCGAAGGTGAAGTTTACCTCCTTCACCCCCCATTTCTCCGCCGCTTCGCCGAAGGCGCATTCCGCCCCCTTGAGACCGCCGCTGTAAAGTGTGCAATTTTCCTTTGGCAACATGGTCAGCCCTCCTTTTCCGTTTCCGTCCGCTCACACAGGCGGCCAAGTGATGAGAAGGCCGCGATCGTCATGGTGTCTGCCGTTGCCGGTTTCGTGGGCGCCGGCAATAAAAAAGGGGTTACGTAATTTTGAATAAAACGCAACCCCTAGCAATAAATATGTGGTGCCGAGACCAGGATTTGNNGCTCTACCAACTGAGCTATCTCGGCGAAGAAATCGGGGCTACTATATTGAGCGGCGCTACACTTGTCAAGATGTTTGTTCGGCGTAAACAACCATGGTGCCCGCAATCATGTCATGCCAGGAGAGCCGCTTCCGGCTGATTGCAACCCACAGAAATCCCGCCCCCAGCGGGAGCAATGAGAGGATGACGGCCACCAGGCGGAGGAAGGCGGTACCGGCGGAAATCGGGGTCCCGTCGGAGGCGACCAGTCGGATGTTCATGAGGATCTTGCCCACCGTCTGCCCGCCACAGGCGTGCATGACCACGCTGTAGGCAAGGATCATCGGCAGGGGGGTCAGGATGAAGAACAGCAGGAAGCAAGCGCCGGTGGTGAGGGCGCTGGTCAGGCTCGCGGGCCTGATGCCGATCAGGGCGTGGGCAAGGGTAAGAAAAAAAGTGCAGTGCATGGAGGCCAGCAGCATGGAGTCGATGGCCAAGGCCATGCCCCGATGCCAGAAGCCGGCCGGCGACAACGGCTGTGGGCGGAATGTTTCCCCTTCCATGCCCGATTATTCCTCTGATTCGAGGGTCAGGCCCGACAAGGTGTCGGATTTCTTGCTCGCGGGCTTGGTTTCTTCCCTCTCCGTGGGGGGCGTATCGCTGACATCCATGGTCAAGGTGAACGTATCGTGGTCCTGTTCCGTATCAGGGGCGTCCATCAGGGAGGAGAGGTCGAAGATCTCGTCGTTGTCGCCCGCCTTGGCGGGCGCCGCATCCGTATCGGCGACCAGGTCGGAAAGGTCGATCTCCTGGAGGTCGACGGTGGAGGGGCTTTTCTCCGGCAGGTCGAGACTCTCGGGCTCTTGTCTGGTGGTCTCGGCCTCTTCCGCGGAATCCTCCTGGGCGGCGGGCGGTTCCTCCGCCTGGATCTCGAGGGTTATCTCCTGAGCCTCTTCCGGCGCGGCCGCAACATCTTCGTCCTGCTCCGGTATCTCCAGGGAAAGCTCCAGGGATTCCTCTTCGGGGGCGGGCGCCGCCGGTTGCGTTTCCGGTTCCTCTGCCGGCGGCGGCGCTTCCTGCTCAGGGNNGGGGAAATCTCTTCGGCTTCTTCGACCGCCGCTTCCTCTTCCTCGGGCTGGTCGAACGAGAGGTCGAGTTCCTGGGGCTCCTCCTCGGTGATGATGATCCCCTGGCTTTCCGCCTCCAGGGCGTCAAAGAGGTCGGCTGAGCCATCCCTGGCCTCTTGGGCGGCAACGGCGGCGGATGTTTCCGTCACCGAAGGCGCTGCCCCGGCGACAGCGTCGCCGAGCGCCGCCGCGAGAAAGAACGGCGGGTCGGTTTTCTGGCCGGTGCCGCTGTATGAGGATTTGCCGGTCTGATCGGCGCCGCATTTGCTGCATGACGGCTGGTCAAAGGAAATGAAGCCGCATTTTTGGCATCTCATCAGGGATTTCCTTATGGCTTGAGAAGGTCGGGGGCAGGCTGCGGAACGCTGTGGCGCATACCCGTGTCGCGGTCCCGGTTTGCATAATAATACTGTTTTGCTTGAAGATTTACTGAATGTAGTACAACTGTGGCGGCGCGGTCAAGATTTTCGTGGTCAGGCCCGTCGGGAAGCGCCGGGGGCAGGCCCTTGAAACGCCAAGCAAGGTCTTGCAAAAAAGGGGGGATCGGGATACTCTGCCGACATCTTTGTCTCGCCGGAGTGTTTTCGTTCAAGCAAGCGCCATAGGAGATCGTTGCGTATGCGTTTTTCTCGTTGTCTGCTGTTGGGGTGTTGTCTTGTCGGTTTGCTGCTGTTGCCCGGATGTTGGCATGGGGAGCAGGTACGGCATCTTTCCTCCGATGTCTGCCTGTTGCTGCCGGGGCAGATGACCCAAAAGGATGTGCTGGCCTACCTCGGCGAGCCTAACCAGCGACGCGCGGATGCCGAGGGGCGGATGGTCTGGCTTTATTACGAGGTGCGGAAGAGCACCATGCGCAAAACCCCTTTCCTCGGGAAAAGGCTCGGTTATGAAGAGTATGACGTGGTGACCATCACCTTTGCCGGCGACACCATGCAGGCTTGCGTGTATCGCTCCCTCGACGAGAAAGAGTTTGCCGAGGCGGGCATCGCCGCCGGCAACAAAAAACAGGACATGTAGGCGGTCGTGTTCGCGGACAACGCTTTAGATTTTCATATCGTTGGGGTAGCCGTGTTTTCGGTTGAGGAGGCAGGGTGACCGTTCTTTTTGCTTCCACGGCCACCCATGCCTATGAAAAGGCGCGGGCCAGGATGGTGCGCGAACAGCTGGAGCCGCGCGGGGTCACCGATCCCGCCGTTCTGGCGGCGATGAACCGGGTGCCGCGGCACTGTTTTGTCGATGACGCGCTGTGTTCCCAGGCCTACGGCGATTTTTCGCTGCCCATCGGCGAGGGGCAGACCATCTCCCAGCCCTATGTCGTCGCCCTGATGACCCAGCTGCTGGGGTTGGCCGGCACGGAGAGGGTGCTGGAGATCGGCACCGGCTGCGGCTATCAGACCGCCGTGCTCGCCGCCCTCTGCGAGCGGGTCTATACCGTCGAGCGGATCAAGTCCCTCCATGCCCGCGCCCGGCGCGCCTTCGACAAGCTGCATATCTTTAACGTCACCGGCAAGATCGACGACGGCACCCTCGGCTGGCCCGAGCATGGGCCCTATGACGCGATCATCGTCACCGCCGCCGGGCCTTCGGTGCCGGAGCCGCTGGTGGCGCAACTGGCTGACCCGGGGGTGATGGTGATCCCGGTGGGCGAGCGGGGCAATCAGAAGCTGGTGATGGTTCGCAAGCAGGATGGCGAGGTGGCGGAACGGTTCGTCGAGGATGTCAAATTCGTAAGCCTGATCGGCGATCACGGCTGGCAGGTGTGAAATGGCTGATGCTATGAGTGCGACCGTTCATGTCGGTCTGGTCCGGCGTTTTTATAACTGGAGCATGGAGTGGGTGCAGCGGCCGCACGGCGTCTGGATTCTCTTTCTGCTGGCGGTGGCCGAGTCTTCCTTTTTTCCGATCCCGCCCGATGTCTTTCTCATCGTGCTCGCCATCGCCACCCCCAAGCGCGCCTTTCGCTACGCCGGGATCTGCAGTGTCGGCTCGGTGCTGGGCGGGGTGATCGGATACGGCCTCGGCCTCCTGTTCATGGATTCCATCGGCTTTCGGATCGTCGACCTCTACGGCCTGGCCGACAAGTACGCGGTGGCGCGCGACCTCTATCGACAGTACGACGCCTGGGCGGTGGGGGTGGCGGGTTTCACGCCGATTCCCTACAAGCTGTTCACCATCACCGCCGGCGCGTTCCAGATCGATTTCTGGACCTTTCTGCTCGCCTCCATCGTTTCGCGGACGGCCCGGTTCTTTCTCGTCGCTGGCTTCATCTACCGCTTCGGTGCGCCGGTGCGGTATTTTCTCGAACGCTACTTCAACCTGCTCTCCATCCTCTTTGTCGTCCTGCTTGCCCTGGGGTATCTGCTGCTCAAGTGGGTGATGTAACCTTCCGGGCCAGTTCCCGGACCCTGGCCATGGTTTCCGTTTCGTCGAACAGCATCATCCGCCGGTCCCGCATCACCACCCGGCCGTTGATAATGGCGGTATGCACGTCACGGCCGTTGGCGGCGGTGGCGAGCAGGGCGGCGCCGTAAAGGGGGGTGAGGTGGGCCTGCTTGCGGTCAAGAAGGATGCAGTCCGCCTTCTTGCCCGGCGCCAGGCTGCCGATTTGCCCGGCGAGGCCCAGCGCCTCCGCCCCGTCCAGGGTTGCCATCCTGATCGCCGCTTGCGCCGGCAGCAGGGTGGGGTCGAGATGTTGCACCTTCTGCAGCTTGCCGGCCAGATCCATCTCCTCGAAGAGATCAAGGTTGTTGTTGCTGGCGCAGCCGTCGGTGCCGAGGCCGATGACTACCCCGTTGCGGCGCAGTTCGGCGAGGGGGGCGATCCCGGCCGCGAGCTTCATGTTGCTGCCGGGGCAGCTTGCCACCCTGGCGCCGGTTTCGGCCAGCAGGCGCTGGTCTTCCGCGTTCAGCCAGACGCAGTGGGCGGCTATGGTGTGGCGATCGAGGATGCCTAGCCGGTACAGGTGGCGGGTGGGGGTGACGCCGTGCTGCCGGAGCGACTCCCGGACCTCGAATTCTGTTTCGGCGAGATGGATGAAAAAGGGAACCCCGCGCCGCCGTGCCAGCTCCTTGCCCCTCTGCAGGGTTTCCGGCGAACAGGTGTACGGGGCGTGGCAGAAGATGGCCGGGGTGAGCAATGGCTCCCGGCCCTGCCAGCTATCGATGAACTGTTCGACGGCCGCGATGTTGCCGGCCGGGTCGGGGACGCCGGGGGCCGGAAAATCAACCACCCCCTGCGCGGCCACCGCCCTGATCCCCGTGTCGCGGAAAGCACAGGCCGCCGCGTTTTCGTGGAAATAGCCGTCGGCCACGCAGGTGGTGCCGGAGCGGATCATCTCCGCCGCCGCCAGCTTGGTGCACCAGTAGACCATCTCGGCATTGACAAAACGCGCCTCCGCCGGGAAGATATGGTTGTTGAGCCACTCCATCAGCGGCAGGTCGTCGGCCAGACCCCGAAAGAGCGTCATCGCGGCATGGCAGTGGGTGTTGATCAAGCCCGGCATGACGATGTTGCCGCCGCCGTCGATCGTGTCGCGCGCCTTGCCGCCGGCCGGCAATTCCCGCATGGGGCCGAGGGCGGCGATCCGGTCGCCCTTGATCGCGAGGTAGCCGCGGTCGATAAGATCGCTGCGGCCGTCCGCGAGCGGCAGGATGGTGGCGTCGGTGATGAGAAGATCGTAGTCCATGCGTGGCCTTTCGTCTGAAGGGAAGGGGTGGCGGCGAAACGCCAAGCTAAAGCATCGGCGCGCGCTTGTAAAGAGGCGGCCGGTGGAAACCGGGAGGGGATGTGATGAACGGGGCGCAGCTGTTGTTGAAATGTCTGGAGGCCGAGGGGGTTGAGTATATCTTCGGCATCCCCGGCGAGGAAAATCTGCATATCATGGATGCCCTGCTGGATTCGCCCATCCGGTTTATCACCTGCCGTCATGAGCAGGGGGCGGCCTTCATGGCCGATGTCTACGGGCGGCTCACCGGCCGGGCCGGGGTCTGTCTCGCCACCCTGGGGCCGGGCGCCACCAATCTGATCACCGGGGTGGCCGATGCCGACATGGACAATGCCCCGCTGGTGGCCATTGCCGGTCAGGCATCCACCTCCCGGCTGCACAAGGAGTCGCATCAGGTGCTGGACCTGGAGCAGATGTTTCAGCCGATCAGCAAGTACAGCTGCCGCGTCTTGTCGCCGGACACCATTCCCGAGATGGTGCGGAAGGCGTTCAAGCTGGCCCAGACCGAAAAACCGGGGGCGAGCTTCATCGAGTTTCCGGAAAACATCGCCAAGCTCGAGGTGGACGACTTCCCCATGGAGGTGCGGGTGCCCAAGCCCACCGAGCCGACCCCGGCGCGGATTAGCCGCGCCGCCAAGGTGATCGAAAACGCCAGGTCGCCGATCATCCTGGCCGGCAACGGCGTGGTGCGCTCCAACGCTGCGGAAGAGCTTGTCGCCCTGGCCGAGGCCCTCAACATCCCGGTGGCGCACACCTTCATGGCCAAGGGGGTGATCCCCTTCAGCCATCCNNTCGGTTACGATCTGGTGGAGTACCATCCCCACCTCTGGCATCCGGATGGCGACCGGGTGCTCATCCATATCGACCAGACCCCCTCCGAGGTGGACCGGCATTACGGGGTGGCGGTCTGCGTGGTGGGCGACATCAGAAGCAGCCTGCGGGCGCTGCGCGGGGAGGTGGCCCCCAGGCCGGGCAACCATCTGCGTCCGCTGCGCGACGCCCTGGTCAAGGACATGGACGAGCATGCCGATGACGCCGGCTTTCCGGTGAAGCCGCAGAAGCTGATCCACGACCTGCGCGCGGCCTTGCACGACGATGATATCGTCATCTGCGACGTGGGGGCGCACAAGATGTGGATGGCGCGCATGTTCCCCTGCGAGCGGCCCAACACCTGCATTATCTCCAACGGTTTCGCCAGCATGGGCATCGCGGTGCCGGGGGCGGTGGCCGCCAAGCTGACCCGCCCCGGACAGCGGGTGGTGGCGGTGACCGGCGACGGCGGTTTTTTGATGAACTCCCAGGAGGTCGAGACCGCCATGCGGCTGGGGTTGGCCCTGGTGATCCTGATCTGGACCGATGCCAGCTACGGCCTCATCGAGTGGAAGCAGATGAACGGCTTCGGCCGTCCCAGCCAGGTCCATTTCAACAACCCGGATTTTGTTCGCTACGCCGAAGCGTTCGGGGCCAAGGGGTACCGGATCGAGCGGGGGGAGGAGCTGCTGCCGACCCTGCGCCGGGCGCTGGCCGAGGACACCGTCGTCATCATCGACTGCCCGGTGGATTACCGGGAGAACCTGCGGTTGACCCAGCAGCTGGGCGAGATGGTTTGTCCGGTGTGATCGCTTGCTGGGGCTGTTGGCTGTTAGCATTTGGCTAACGGCTAACGGCGCCTCACTCACACCGCCACATCCACCTCCTGGATGGTGCCCACCGAGCCGTTTTCGCGGAGGAAGATGGATGATTCCCGGATCTGCCCCAGGGTCTCGTTGTTGCTGTCGGCGAGGCGGAACCCGGTGTCGGCGCTGTTGATGAGAAGCGCGCCGATGCCCCGGCTGGCAAGGGTTTCCAGATAGCTTGCGCCGTCGTCGCCCAGAATCCAGAGCCGCAGGTCGTTGTAGACGGGATCGTTTTCGTCCAGCCAGCCGTTGCCGTCGTTGTCGTATTTGGCGAGTTCCGCAAAGCCGTCACCGGTTTTCGGGCCGAACAGTTCGGTGCCGTCGTTGATGATCCCGTCCCCGTTGTGATCCAGGGCCAGGAAGCCGCTGCCGCCGCCCAGGCGGGCCATCTCTTCGTCGCTGCCGTCGCCGTCGATGTCAAAGGTAAAGGCGGCATCGGTCAACTGGGCGGCGGTGCCGCCAAAGTTGACCACCAGCGGGTCGACAAGCTTGCCGTCGCCTGCCCGGATGGAGATGTCGGTACTCTCGTAGAATTCACGGTGCATGACCAGATCGAGTTTGAAGTTGATCTCCTTGCCGTCGCTGGTGGTGATCACCCCCTCGGCGCTGAAGGAGGTGGTCTCCTCTTCGTAGTGACTGGCGTGGTATTCGTAGATCATCCCCCAGCCGACCCTTTCCGGCTGGCTGTCTGTCGCTGCCGGCGGCTGGGCCTCCGGGGCGGCGGTTTCGTGGGGGGAGAAGTTGCCGATCCTGATCTTCTTGCCGGTCATCATCTCGATGGTCATCCGCAGGGCTTCGAGCTTGGCGTCGATGAGCGGTTTGGGCTCGCTTTCGGCGGCCTCGGCCTCGGCCTTGGCGGGGGCGGGATGGTGGCGGCCATGGTGGGCGGCGGCCCTGGCGGCCAGCCCCTTGGCGGACAGGGCGATGGTGTCGGCCGCGAGCGGTTTGTCGATGTTGTTGAGCTTCGGGGTTTGTTCGCCGCGTTGCGGGCGTTCGTCGCCGACCCAGGCTTCCAGGGATTCCTCGCTGCGCTGTTCTTCGTAATAGGACCGGGTTGCCGCCAGATTGATGCTGGATGCCTCGATTCTCATGACCATGCCTCCGCCGAAAGGGAAAAAGGTTGTATCCATTTATCGGCAGAACGGCGGCAAAGGATTAAAAAAACGTGGTTTTTTATGTTTTGAAAAGAAAATCGAAGGGTTGTGGGGTGATGCAATGGCAGGGGGATTCAGGTGAGGCGGACCAGCTCCACGTTGCCCCATGCCCCCATGCGTTGATCCTGGATGATGACCACCCCGTCAAGGCCGGCAATGGTCTTGGCCACCGCCAGGGCGTGGTCGATGTCGCCCGACCCCTTGACCTCGTTGCCAAGCCGGGTGGCGGCGGCGTCGGCCAGG
>DHYT01000002.1:0-1697 GCA_002415465.1 Desulfobulbaceae bacterium UBA5123 | reverse complement strand
CGCACCGGCCACCGCCGCCATGGGGCCGACCTCGGTGGCGATTGCCGCTTTCAGCATGGCCTTGATGATGGGCGGGACCGGCGCTTCTTCGGCGAGCGGGGTCAGGGCGGTGAGGAAGGCATGGTGGCCGGCGATATGGCTCTCAAGTTGGCCCCGGTACTGGAAGACCAGATTGGCGGCGGCCTCGCGCAGGTCGGCGGAGGCGAGGATGTGCAGGTCGGTTTCCTTGACCTGGATCTCGAAGGCGACCAGGTTGCCCGCGTCGACGCGCCGCCGGTAGGTGCGTTCCCGGTAGGAATTGGGGTCTGGGTAGCGGTTCTTGGGTTTGTTGGCGGCCATGGCGCGTGTTTTGTCGAGATTTCGCCGAGATTGAAAAAGGATGGGCAGGGGGCGTGCCGCATGCTATGTTTTTGCACCCGATTGTGGCGGTTCTTTTCAGCGCATGTTATCCCGTGGATTGCTGCGGGCAAGTTTTTTTTAACGACGGACGATAATGGCAGAGACAAGCGTTGCGGATGTTGAGCATCTGATCCTCTTCACCCGTTATCCGGAGCCGGGGCTGGTGAAGACCCGCTTGATCCCGGTCCTGGGCGCGGAAGGGGCGGCCGCGGTGCAGCGGCGGATGACCGAGGCTGCGGCCGCGCAGGCGGAAAGCCTTGTGGCCGCGCGGCGGCTGCGGCTTGAAATCCGCTATGACGGCGGCGACCCGGCGCGGGTGGCGCGGTGGCTCACGCCGATGGCGCCCAGCGGGCGCTGCCGGCCGCAGGGGGATGGCGACCTGGGGCAACGGATGCAGCGGGCCATGGAACAGGCCTTTGCCGAAGGGGCCAGGCGGGTGGTGTTGCTGGGGTGTGATTGCCCGGCCGTTTCCGCCGCGATCATGGCGCGGGCCTTCGATGACTTGCGCGACCACGACCTGGTGCTCGGCCCGGCCCTGGACGGCGGCTATTACCTGCTTGGCCTTGCCGCGCCGCAGCCGTCGTTGTTTACGGAAATGGCCTGGGGCGACGAGGCGGTGCTGGCCCGGACCATGGCCCGAGCTGCTGCCGCGTCCCTGCGGGTATCTTTGCTGGAGGCCCTTGCCGATGTTGATCGACCCGAAGACCTCTGCCATCTCGGTGGTTATCCCCACCCTTAACGCCGCCGACGGGCTCGCCGCCACCCTTGCCGTGGTGGTCGGCGAGCCGGGGGTGGAGGTGGTGCTGGTCGACGGCGGCAGCCGGGACGAGACGGTGGCCATTGCCAAGGCGCACGGGGTGCGGGTGCTGGACAGCCGGCCGGGCCGGGGCCGGCAGATGAACGCGGGGGCGGCGGCGGCGTGCGGCGATATCCTGCTCTTTCTGCACGGCGACACGGTGCTGCCCGCAGGTTTTGCCGGCCAGGTGCGCGAGACCATGGCCCGGCCGGAGGTGGCGGCGGGGGCCTTCCGCCTCTCCTTTGCCCGGCCGACGCGCGCCCTGCGGGTGGTGGCCTGGGGCGCGAACCTGCGTTCCCGCTGGCTTGGGAGGCCGTACGGCGATCAGGCCCTTTTTGTGCGCCGGGATCGGTTTGCCGCCATGGGCGGTTTTCCGGAACTTCCGCTGCTGGAGGATGTCGTACTGGTGGGCAACCTGCGCCGGCGCGGCTTGATCGTGACCCGCCCGGAGGCGGTGGTCACCTCGGCCCGCCGGTGGCGGCGGGGAGGGGGGGGGGGCCCC
>DHYT01000083.1:1763-6503 GCA_002415465.1 Desulfobulbaceae bacterium UBA5123 | reverse complement strand
ATCGGCGATCATCACCAGGATGTCGGGGTTGCGCACCCGGCCGATGTGGACATACACCCGGTGCTTGCTCACCTTCATCTCGGTGAGGGCGATCTTGAAATAGTTGAGCTCCGAAAACCGCATCTCGGACAACTCGATCTTCCGCACCAGATTCTGGTTGGCGATATTGAACAGATAGCGGAAGGAAATGGCGTCGGCGAGATTGGCCTTCTTCTCGAAGTTATGGGTGTCGACCTTGATCGCGTAAAAAAGGGCGGTGGCCAGGGCGACGGCGGGCTTGATCTCGGCGGCGCGCAGATACTCGACCAGCATGGAGGCGGTGGCGCCGTAATCGGGACGGATGTCGATGTAGGAGGCGGTCCATTCGGTGGTCACCGGATGATGGTCGATGACCGCGTCAAAGGAGATATTTTCAAATGCCGGGAGATGGTGGGGCTGGGAGTCGACGATGATCTTCTTGGAAAAATCGCCGGGCTTGACGTTCTGCAACCGCTCGACCGGGATCTTCAGCAACTCGATCATCGCCAGGTTGCTCAGCCGCCGGATCTCGTTGGGGTAGGCGATAACGGTGTTCTTAACCCGGTAGCGGAGCAGACGCTTGACCGCGTACGCGGCGGCCAGGGAGTCGGGATCGGCGTTGATCACCACCAGGACTTCATCGTCCTTGCCGAACACCTCAAGGAACAGCCGCAACCGCTCTTTGGCGGATTTATTAAGCGAATCGCGCAACCGTTGCCTGGCGATGGCGCCTTTGGTCTGCTTCAAACGGATATCCTCTCAGGGCCGCGTGCCGCCCGATTAACTTCCTTCCTGAAAAAGCTAGCCAACAGTAACACAAACATTCCCAATCTGGCAAGCATCTGCGCCATATCAAGAATCATTCCCCAAAAAACGGCACCGAGGGGAAAAGGGTATGGTCGGTATGGGGGATAAACTTGGCCCCGGAGAAGCGGAGCATGAACTCCTGGTTCACGTTCAGTTCGATGTAGGTGATCTTGCGCACCAGTTCCCGGCAACGGCTCCGCGACGTCCGTTCAAGAAGGATGCGGCGGGCGCCGTCCAGCGAGGAATTCCCCACCGGCTGGAAGGTTGTCAACGGCAAGTCCGGCAGCATCCCTAAGGTGATCGCCTGCCGCGGCGCGATATGCCGACCGAAGGCGCCGGCCACGTAAATCCGGTGAATGTCGGCAAACCCCACCCCCACCTGATTGACGAGGGTGGTGAGAATGGAATACATGGCCGCCTTGGAGCGCATCAGGGCGTCGAGATCAACCTGGCCGATGATAACCGCCCGCCCGCCCGCGGCCTCCTCGGCCGGCACCACCACCAGGGCCGGCCCTGCCGGGGTCTCAAGCAGGCGACCAGCGGCCGCCTCGCGCCGAAACTTGCCCCTGGCGTCGATCATCCGCGAAAGGTAGAGGGCGGCGACCAGGTCAATGATCCCGGAGCCGCAGATGCCGCGGGGCGGCTCGTTGCCGATGGTCTGATACTCGAAGACGCCGTTTTGTTCATCAAAAAAAACATGCTCGATGGCCCCCGGCCCGGCCCGCATCCCCATCCGCGCAACCCCGCCCTCAAGGGCCGGACCGGCGGCGCCCGCGCAGGCCACCAGCCAATCGCGACTGCCGAGCACCACCTCGGCGTTGGTGCCGACATCGATGAGCATCGAGGTCTGCTCGGCCTGATCGAGGCCGCTGGCAAGGATGCCTGAGATCAGGTCGCCGCCGAAATAACTGCCGACGCTGGGCAGCACCCAGACCACCGCCGCCGGATGCAGGGCCAGGGAGAGATCACCGGCGCGACAGGGATCGGGGGCGTTGACCAAGGGGATATACGGTTCACGGCAGAGGTGGTAGGGGTTCAGGCGCAGGAAAAAATGCACCATGGTGGTATTGCCGGAAACGGCAATGGCGCGGAGGTCCGCAAGCTCGAGCCCCAACTCCCCGGCCAGTTCCTCGCAGAGACGGTTAATGTCACCGATCACCGCCCGGTGCAGCTGGAGCAATCCGTCATCCTTGACCGCGAAATGGATCCGGCTCAGGATATCGGCCCCGAAGGCGATCTGACTGTTGGGGCGATTGGCCCTGGCCAGAATCTCGCCGCCGACCAGATCGACCAGGGTCGCCTCCAGATGGGTGGTGCCGAGATCAAGGGCCACCCCGGCCAGCACCCTGGGAGGGGCGGCCAGGAAATCGACCAGTTCCGGCCCGCCGAGGAGGTCGTTCATCACCGCCGTCCCCTTGAAGCCGGCTCGCCGGAAGGCCTCGGCAACCGCCGTCATCCGCGCGAACGGCACCGTCGGCTGCCGCCCGTCAAGCAGCGGGGCCAGGGCCTTTTTCAGCCGGTCGAGATCGCCGGTATTATCCTGCAGACTGGGAGGAGATGCCTCCACCGCCAGCAATTGCACCAAAGGCTTCATCGTTTTGCCCGAGATAGCGGTTGACGGCCGTAAGCGACCGGGTTTATGTTGCGCATGACACGCTCTTCTCCAGAGCGGCGATTACCGCCGGCGACTGCCCGGATCGACAAAAAACGCCCGGACGGGCAAACAAAGAACGGCACGCGACGATGATGAAAATCATGGCCATCATGACCGGCGGCGGCCTGGGCGCCGTCGCCCGCTACAGCCTGTTCATGCTCGTGCAGCGGCTGACGCCCGCCACCTTCCCGTTCGGCACCCTGGCCGCCAACCTGCTCGGCTCCTTCGCCATCGGCTTTCTCTGGTGCAGCTTCGAGGGCAGCCGCCTCGGCAACGAATGGCGGCTCTTCATCTTCACCGGCTTTCTGGGCGGCTTCACCACCTTCTCGACCTTCGCCCGGGAAACCACCCAGCTCTTCAAGGCGGGGGAATGGAAGGCCGCCCTCGCCTATCTCACCGTCAGCAACACCCTGGGCATCGCCCTGGTGGTGGCCGGCTACCTCCTCGCCGGTCGGATCAATCCCTGGACACGATGACAATTGAGCCGTTAGCTAAAAGCCTATAGCCCTATCACAGCCCCAGCGACGCGAGCAGATCGTCCACGTTCGCCTGCCCCACCGAGGAATCAGGCCCCTTCAACATATCCACCGCCTTGTGGGCGTCATCGGCGATCTGAAACGCATCCTTGCCTTCCCGCTTCTCCTTGATCTTGACCCCGGAGCTGACCATCATCTCAAGAATCCGTTTCTCGATCCCGCGAATCAGGTCCACCACCTTGCGGACCCGCTGGCCGGTAATATCCTGGAAGGAACAGGCGGTCATGATCTCCAAGGTGTCGGTCTGCATCCTGCCGATGCGATCCAGCAGCAACGCGGCCGCATCGGAAGCGGGCAGCGCATCGACCGCCGCGCTCATCTCGGCAAGCTGCGCCTGATAGCCCTCGACAATGTCCATGATCCGGTTGGTGGCCGACTCGGTGGCCTTGACGATCTCCTCCAACTGGTCCGAGGCGTCGCCGATCAGGTTCTCGGCGGAATCGGCCTGCTGCGACAGCGCCCCCAGGTCCTTCTTGAAATCGGCGATGGAGTGATAGACATCGCCGATGCCGCCCTTCATCTCCATGACCAGATTCTGATAGAACCGCCCCTCCACCTCCTTCTGCAGGAATGCGTCCAGTTCCTCACGCAGAACCGTCCGCACCACGTTGCCAAGCTCTGCCCGCAGCGCGCTCTCGTCCGTTGCCTGCCGCTCGTTTCCCGTCACCGCTCCCTCCTTTGTCGTCAATCCCGACCGTCTCATACACCGTGGCAGCGATTATAGCAAGCGCCGCCTGGAAACTCAACGGGATCAAACCATCCCCCCCCTTGCCCGCCGCACCGCCGCCGCAAATAAAGGATGGAGGAGCCTCCGGGTTTATGGTATAGGTGATTTTTTCGATCCGGCGGCCGCCCGCCGCTCACAAAGGCCCTGCCGCCGCATCTTGCCAAGGAAGCGAACCAAGCCGACCGATGCCGTTTCTGCTCTACACATATCTTGCCACCGAGATCCTCGCCCCGTTCTTCGCGAGCCTGCTGATCCTCACCACCATCCTCTTCCTGGGGCGGCTGGCGCCGATGTTCGACGTCATCCTCGATTTCGGGGTGAATTTCCCGGATTTCATCCGGTTCTGCGCCTACCTCCTGCCCAACATGCTGCTCTTCATCCTTCCCATGGCGGCGATGATCGGGGTGATCATCGGCTTTGGCCGCATGGTTGCCGACAACGAGATCATCGCCATGAAGGCGGGCGGCATCGGCCTCTACCGCATGCTGCCGCCGGTGCTGCTCTTTGCCGCCGCCACCGCCGGCGTCACCGCCCTTGTTTCCACCTCCCTCATCCCGGCCGGCAACACCGCCACCAAACAGATCCTGTTCCGGCTGGCCAAGGAAAAGATCGACAACGGCCTCAAGGAGAAGCAGTNNCGCAACCCCAAAACCCCCATCACCATCCTCGCCCGCAGCGGCAAGCTGCAGGCGCGCATGGAATCCATGGAAATCCTGCTTGAAATGAACGACGGCTCCCTCCACCGCGCCCCGGACGACCGCAGCCAGACCATTTTCTTCAAACGTTACAGCCTCAAGGTGCCGCTCAAGGAACCAAAGGCGGTGCAGGGCGAAACCACCGACGGCATCAACAAGGGCCGCCTCGGCCAGCAAGAGCTGCTCGCCAAGGCCAAACAGCTCGGCGCCAGCCCCAGGGTTGCCGCCAGCCTGCTCACCGAATACCATAAGCGGCTGGCGATGCCGGTGGGCTGCTTCATCCTGAGCCTGCTCGGCCTGCCC
>DHYT01000083.1:0-1718 GCA_002415465.1 Desulfobulbaceae bacterium UBA5123 | reverse complement strand
CCGGCTATGCCGAAAACAGCCCCGCCCTCATCGTCCCGCTGCTCTGGCTGCCCAACCTCGTCTTCGCCGCCCTCACCGTTTTCTTCATCCGGCAGGTGGCGGCGGAGAAATCAAGCCCGTTCCTGGAACGGCTCTTCACCCTCGGCGACGGCCTGCTGGCGAAACTGCCCCGGCTGCCCGGCCGGAAAGGAGGCGGAACGCCATGAAGCTGCTCGACCGCTACCTGCTCGGGCAATTCTTCAAGAATGTGCTCCTGATCCTCTCTTCGCTTATCGCCATCTATCTGCTCATCGATTTTTTCGAGCGGATGGACAACTTCATGGAGGCCGGCAAGACCCTCGGCTTGGCGACGCGCTATTTCCTCTGCAAGATCCCGCAGATATACGACATGATGATCCCGGTNNATTCGTCGCCCTGAAGGCGGCCGGGATCAGCGTCGGCCGGATCACCGCCCCCCTGCTTTTCGGCGCGGGGCTCGTCATCGCCGTCAATCTCGCGGTGGACCAGTGGCTGCTGCCGCCCGCCAACGGCGCCGCCAACCGCATCTTCTACGAAGAGGTTTTGAACCGGATACCCACCGGCATTGTCCGCAACAACCGCATCTACCACCACGCCCCGGACGGCATCTATTCCTTCAAGCGGCCGAACCCGCAGAAGGCCAGATTCCGCGATTTCTCCTATACGACCTGGGACGCGGAATACCGGATGACGACGCTCATCACCGCCGCCTCCGCCGACTGGACAAACGGCCGCTGGACCTTTTTGAACGGCCAGATCAAAAAACGCACCGGCACACACGACTTTGCCATCGAACTGTTCAAACGCAAGGAGCTTACACTGCCCGAATCACCGGACACCTTCTTTGTGCCGGCATACAAGGCGGAGGAATATTCAATCACCGAACTGTTCCACCGCGCCCGTGCACTTGATGAAGACGGCGAGCGTACCGGCTGGATCGATTTCCACCGCCGGGTATCCTTTATCTTTCTCGGGCTGCCGCTGCTCTTGCTCGGCATTCCGGTGCTGCTGGCGGTGCAGGAGCGACGCGGCCGCGATCTGGCCCTGGCCATCCCCATCAGTTGCGGCCTGGCCTTCGGGGCCTGGGGATGGTGGAGCATGGCGCAATCGCTGGCCAAGTCCCTGCCCCTGCCGCCGTCCATCCTGGCCTGGAGCATCCACCTGATCGCGGGCTCCATCGGCATCTATTACATCCGGCGGCAGGATCGCTGAACAGGTACGTCATGGGTGACACGCACATCCGGCAGACATCACGGACCACCGCCGACTGGCGGCAGATGCTCACCGGCGGCAGGCGGGTGGGGATCGTCGGCGTGCCGNNCTGCGCCATCCTCCGCACCGTGGTCCTGAACGCCATCCACCTGAAGCTTGACGCGGTGATCGTCGATGTCGGCCCCGGCAAATGCGACGCCGCCTTCCATGTCGCCACCATCCTCGAAGAGAGCCTCGACATCCCGGTGATCCGCACCGAAAACCGTGACGCCGTACCCTTCGGCACCCCCATCGCCGAGGGACGCCTGCCGCTCATGGAAAAACTGCTCCGGATCACCGAGGGGGTGAAAAGCCCCCTCGGTGATCCGGAGCCGCCCCCGCCATGCAAGGCCACCGCCGGTTTCTGGGGGGTGCCGCCGCGTGATTTCTCGATCCTGCAGCTCTTTCCGGACACCACCCATGTTTACGGCTGGAGCCGCTGCATGGAG
>DHYT01000089.1:6599-7156 GCA_002415465.1 Desulfobulbaceae bacterium UBA5123 | reverse complement strand
CCGACCTCGGTCCAGGCCAGGCCGGTGGCGAGACCTGGCTGATCGATGACGTCCAGTTCCGACTCCGGCAAGAAGACCGGCGGCCCCAGATAGGTGACGATGGTCTTGGCATTGATGGCGTACGGACCCTTGCCGCCTTCGGCCACCTTGCGGGCCACCTTGCGGGCCACCTTGCCCACCTCCCGCTCGAGGTTCCGCAGACCCGCCTCGCGGGTGTAATGGGTGATGATCATCTCCAGGCTCTTGTCGTCGATCTTGATGTGCCTGGGCGTGATCCCGTTTTCCTTCAACTGCCGGGGCAACAGATACCGCTTGGCGATGGCGAGTTTTTCCTCAAGGGTGTAGCCGGCGAGCCGGATCACCTCCATCCGGTCGAGCAACGGCCGGGGGATGGTGTCGCTCATGTTGGCGGTGGTAATGAACATCACCTTGGAGAGATCGCAGGGCAGATTGAGATAATGGTCGGAGAAATCGAAATTCTGCTCCGGGTCCAGCACCTCAAGCAGCGCCGAGGATGGATCGCCGCGATAATCGGCGCCCACCTTGTCGATCTCGTC
>DHYT01000089.1:0-6594 GCA_002415465.1 Desulfobulbaceae bacterium UBA5123 | reverse complement strand
GAGGTCTTGCCCACGCCCGGCGGCCCCACGAAACAGAGGATCGGCCCCTTGGAGCTCTTGTTCAGCTTGCGCACGGCCAGATATTCGAGAATCCGTTCCTTGACCTTGTCGAGGCCGTAGTGATCCTCGTCGAGGATATCCTTGGCGATTTTAAGATCAAGCTTGTCCTTGCTGCTCTTCTTCCACGGCACATCCAACAGCCAGTCGATATAGGTGCGGATCACCGACGCCTCGGAGGCGTCCGGGTGCATCATTTCCAGCCGCTTGAGCTGGTTGAGCCCCTCCTTCTTCACCGTCTGCGGCAGCCGCCCCTTGGTGAAACGTTCGCGCAGTTCGTCGATCTCCTGGCTGCGGTCATCCACCTCGCCCAGTTCCTTCTTCAGGACCTGGATCTGCTCGCGGAGGAAATACTCGCGCTGGGTGCGGCTCATCTCCTCCTTGGCCTCGGTCTGAATCTTGGCCTGCATGGTGGAGACCTCCATCTCCTTGTGCAGGTATTCGGCCACCTTGCGCAGGCGGTCGACGGGATCAACGGTTTCCAGAACCGCCTGCGCCTCGGGCGTTTTCAGGCGGAGATTGGAAACCACCAGATCGGCCAGACGCCCCGGCTCCTCGATATTGTTGAGGATCACCATCAGATCGGAGGACATGATCCCCTTGAGGGAGAGGAGCTTTTCGGTGGCCTCGCGGACGTTGCGCATCAAGGCCTCGATCTCAACGGACATCTCGGGATACTCGTCCTCGTCCACCACTTCGATCTTGGCGAGGAAGCAGGGCTCGACCTGGGGAATCTCGACGACCTTGGCCCGGTGCATGGCCTGCACCAGCACCTTGAGGCGGCCGTCCGGCAACTTGAGGGTCCGCATGATCATGCAGACCATGCCCATCTTATAGATATCGTCCACCCCCGGCTCGTCGATGGAGGGATCCTTCTGGGTGACCAGCATCAGCAGCTTGTCCTTGGAGAGCGCCTCGCTCACCGCGTTGACAGAGGCCGGACGGCCGACAAAGAGCGGGATGATCATATAGTTGAAGACGACCACGTCACGCACCGCCATCATCGGCAACACTTCCGGGATGTCCACGCCTTCCGGATCCGGAAAATCGTTCATTCCGGTGGTCAGGGAATCATTTGTTTCCACAAAAAACCTCCACATGGTAAGCACCGGGGCATGGCGACATCACCCGGTACGGAAATCCGTCCCCCGAAAAGCGGGAGGAAAGAGAACTGGCAAGAAATTGCAGGCAAAACTTAAACACTGCCCGCCATGAAGTCAAGGCAGGGCGCTTCACAACCGCAAATAATGAAATAGGGTTGAAGAATTTGCAAATTTCGCCCATATTGCGGTCAATTTGACAATGCACGCCGGTGAACGTTCCCGCCCCATCACTCTTTTATGGCACAGCCCATGACCGAACTCAACTCCGATCTTTTCTTCGACACCACCCATTACGCCCATCGCGCGCTTTTTGCAAGGGACCAGGCATGGCAGACCCTTGCCGGGCTCAAAAATTATATGGACACCGCCCTGCCCGCAGACGAGCTGCCGGCCGAACTTGCCGGCGGCGCGCCTCTCACCGAAACCATGATCCTGGTCAACGGCGCCCTCCTTTCCAGCCAGGGACTGACCATCGATTACGGCGACGCCACCAAAGGGAAACTGCTGGTGAGCCGCGACGGCGCCCCCCTTGCGGACGCCACCGTCCTGATGGCGGGGACGGTGCTGGTCGGCGGCAAGATCCGGTTGGGCAAGGGCGTGCTGGTCGAGTCGGGGGCCTTCCTCAAGGGGCCGCTGATCGTCGGCGACCACACCGAGATCCGGCAGGGCGCCTACCTGCGCGGCTACTGTCTGATCGGCGCGCGGTGCGTGGTCGGCCACACCACCGAGGTCAAGCATTCGATCTTCCTGGATGACGCCAAGGCGGGACATTTCGCCTATATCGGCGACTCGATCCTCGGCAACCAGGTCAATCTGGGCGCCGGCACCAAGCTCGCCAACTTCCGCTTCATGCCCGGCAATGTTCGGATCAAAACCGCCGACGGTCCGCTGGACAGCGGCCTGCGCAAACTGGGAGCGCTGCTCGGCGACGGCGTCCAGACCGGCTGCAACTCGGTGACCAGCCCCGGCACCCTGATGGCGAGAGGGGCGATGGTGATGCCCAACGTCACCGTGCCCTCCGGCTACCACGCCAAGTCGATCATCCGCTGAATTCCGCGTTCAGGGAAGGGCCGCCGGCTGATTGATGGCCAGATAATGATAGATGCCGAAAAACAGCTCGAAGATGATCCCGAAGGTCAGAAATATACGCAAGACCCGATCCCAGGGCAGACGGCCGTCGCCCAAACGCTGCAGAACCGCAACCAGGAGAATGGTGCCGCCGACGGCAACCGGGCCGGCGACAAGCAGATGCGAGCCGGTGGCGACCAGCGACTCCCGCACCCGGCCCGGGAAATACCGCGCCACGCAGAGCAGGTAGACCGCCGTCATCGCCGCCAAGGCTATTTTTTCTTGTAACTTTTTCATGAGAACAACTCGCCGGGAGGGCCGTAAAGGTTTATACAATTCGCGCCAACATTAGCCCATCTCCCACGGAAATGAAATATGAAAATAGACCAACTGACCGCCCTCGCTTTCCCTGAAACCCTGCCGACCTTTGCCGGTTCAGCCCCCCTGCTGCTCCTGCTCGACGGGCTTGTTCACTTCCGCCCCACCGAAGGCGCCGGCCAACCGGCCGCGCTCTTTGCCGAAACCGGCCTGCTGCAGAGCTACGCCCCGTCGGCGGTGGGCGCCAATCTCGATCTGTTTCTGCGGATGATCAAGGATCTGCGCGGCCATGCCGCCGAATACAGCAGCGGCTTTCTCGCGAGCCTGTCGCCCGCCATGGCCGCCAATTACCACGAGGAATCGGTGCGGCAGCTGATCAGCGCCATGACCAGCAAGGATGGCGGCCAATCGGAGGCAACCGCACCGGCCGGGGAAGGCCTTTGGCGGACGAGGCTGCTGCTGCAACTGGCCGAGGAGATGCTCCGCGACGAGCTTGAAATCGCCGAGCATATCGCCAAGGTCGGCGCCATGAAACAGCGCATGCTGGATTCCCTGCGTGGCGATGGCGACGAGGAAGAGGAGCTTCCCCTGCCCTCCCTGCCGTCGCCGCCGGCCCGGATACCGATCCGCGACGATCTGCTCTGCCGCGCCTGGTGCCGGCTCTTCCTCACCGACCGCAACGAACAGCGCCCAACCCTTGCGGCCACCGCCAACATCGAAGCGGCGGAGTTGCTGCTGGATACCTATGCACAACTGCGCGGGCGGGCCGCCGTTCCCCTCTGCGGCCTGGCCCTGCCGAACCTGAACGGCATGACGGAGGCCGACTATCTCGCCGGCCGCGCGGCCTTCCGCACCGCCGCGGCGCCCCTGCTCGCCGAAATCGGCAGGACCATCGAAACGGCCCGGCAATGCGGCCAGCCCCCCCCGCCGCCGGAAGATGCCGCCGCCCGCTGGCAGGCGGCACTCGCACAACATTTCCCAAAGGCGGCCGCCGGTCCATGCGGGCTGCAGGTCAGCCTGCTTGCCGACGCAACCCTTGCCGACCTCTGCCAAAGGCTTGGCAAGAGCTGTGAAAACACCGCCATGCCGGGATCGCCGCACACCGTGCTGGTGCACCTCGTCCCGCGCTTCTGACCCCGGCCGGGAAACAAAAAACGGGAGCGGATCGCCATGGCGGCGACCGGCTCCCGTTGCATCAAAGCCGAAGGAAGGAAGCGCTCGTGGGCTGGAAGCTATTTATACGGATTGATGGTCAAGACCGGGCAGGGGGCGTTTTTCACCACCTGCTCGGCGACGCTGCCGAAGAGCACCTTTTCGAGCCCCTTGTAGCCAGGGGTGCCCATGACGATCATGCCGGCCCCGCCCCTCTTGGCATACGCAAGGATTTCCTCGGCGACATCCCCGGCCAGGACCGCCGATTCGCAGGTCGCCCCCTTCAGGTTTTCGGCGAGGAAGCTTTTCATCTTCTTCTTGGCGCCATCGAGCAGCTCTTCCTCAAACTGGGCGAGCGGCATATGCGGCACGAAAAAGCCGGAGTAATCGTCGATACTCTGCACCACAAAAACCACGGCAAGCTTGGCCTGCAATTTTTCAGCGAGAAGCTGTCCCTCCATGAGAATCTTTTGGGAATTTTCAGAAAAATCTACCGGAACCAGAATCTTGCTGACATCTTCCAACATACCGTTGCCTCCTTGCCGGAATGGGTATCGAACGCATCAGCCGAAACGCCTTCAGCTCATATGATCGCCTTTAACCCTACGCTATCAAACCGTTTTCTTCATTGTCAAGACAATCGTCCGGCCACCGTTGCCGCCGACGACCTTCGCTGGTTCAACCGATGAAAGCCCCGGCCCCAAACGCCCTGGATTGGCCCAACGAGACCCCTGCGCCCATGGCCGACCTGTTCGGCCCGGCGAGCGACCTCGCCCGCACCCTCCCCGGCTATGAGCCCCGCGCCGGCCAGGTGACCATGGCCGAGGCGGTGCACCGCACCCTCANNATCGGCAAGACCCTGGCCTATCTGATCCCGGCGGTCCTGAGCCGCCGCAAGGTCGTCATCTCCACCGGCACCCGCACCCTCCAGGACCAGATCCTCGACAAGGAAATACCCTTCATCATCGAACACATCGACCCGGACTGCTCCGCCCTCTGCGTCAAGGGAAGGCAGAACTATCTCTGCCGCAACCGCTGGCAGAAACTCTCCTCGGCGTCGCAGATGCACCTCTTCGGCGACGACGCCGACATGGCCCGGATCAACGATTGGCTTGATGAAACCGAAACCGGCGACCGCGCCGAGCTGGACTGGCTGCCGGACAACTCGCCGCTCTGGCACGAACTCAGCGCCACCACCGCCCAGTGCCTGGGCTCCCTCTGCCCGGACAACGGCGCCTGCTTTATCACCAGGCTGCGCAAAAAAGCGGCCCGGGCCCGGGTGCTGATCGTCAACCACCACCTCTTCTTTTCCGATCTCGCCGTCCGCCGCATGGGCCATGCCGAGGTTCTGCCCCGCTACGAGTCGGTGATCTTCGACGAGGCGCATCACCTGGAGGATGTCGCCACCCGCTATTTCGGCACCGCCTTCAGCAATTTTCAGATCCAGGAGCTGGTCAAGGATATCGAGCTCCTCGCGCAGGCCGGCCTCACCGACCGCAACCGGGACACAACCGTGCAACTGGCGCGGGTACTCGCCACCCAGGGCGAACGGCTCACCTCGCTCCTGCCCCGGAAACGGGGGCGTTTCCCGCTGCGGGAAGCCACGGAACAGATCGCCGACTGGCCCGGCGAGATCGACCTGCTGCTGACCGCCTTCACCTCGCTCGCCAAACATCTCGCGGAGATGGGCATCAACGGCGAGGCCTGGATGGCCCTTGAGCGGCGCTGCCTGACCCTGGCCGACAAGCTGTTGATCATCACCGGCGAACAGGACTACTCGCATGTATACTGGTTTGAGCGGCGGGAAAAAAGCGTCGTCCTCTCCGTCTCCCCCATCGAGGTGGCCGGCGAACTCCAGGAAAGCCTGTACAGCGAAACCCACAGCCTGATCTTCACCTCGGCTACCCTCACCACCGGCGGCAACTTCGCCTACGTCAAGGAGCGACTCGGCTTGCCGGACGACACCGAGACCCTGTCGCTGCCCTCCCCCTTCGACTACCGGCGCCGCGCCCTGCTCTATGTGCCTGAAAACCGGTTCCCGCAACCCGCCGATCCCGCTTTTTTTCAGGAGGCGCGGGACCGGATTTATGCTATATTACGAAGTTCGCGGGGCCGGGCGCTGATCCTCTTCACCAGCCTCCGGGCCATGGAAACCATGTACCAGATGCTGGCCGACCGCCTGCCCTTCCCGCTGCTTATCCAGGGCGCCGCCCCCAAGGCGTCGCTCCTTGAGGCGTTCCGCCACGACACCCACTCGGTATTGTTCGCGGTGGCAAGCTTCTGGGAAGGGGTGGACATCCCCGGCGAATCGCTCAGCTGCGTGATCATCGACAAACTGCCCTTCGAGGTGCCCAGCGATCCGGTGGTGATGGCCCGGCTGGACAAGATCAAGGATGAGGGGGGGACGCCTTTTTTCGATTTCCAGGTGCCCCGCGCCATCCTCACCCTGCGCCAGGGGGTCGGTCGGCTGCTGCGCTCCGCCGGCGACCGCGGGGTGCTGGCCATCCTGGACGTGCGGCTCTTTACCAAGCAGTACGGCGCCACCTTTCGCAAAAGTCTGCCGCCCTGCCCCGTCTGCCGCGACCTGGCGGCGGTTGAACAATTTTTTTCGGAGACCCCCGAACAATGAACCGCGAAGAACTGCTGGCCCGCCTGCAACCGGAAATGGCCAGGATCGACGAGGCCATGGCCGAGGACCTGGCCGCCATCGTCGACCCCACCCTTAAAGAGATCATCCATCACGGCATCTTCAACGGCGGGAAAAGGGTACGGCCGCTGCTGACCCTGCTGGCCGCCAACCTCTGCGGCGGCAAGATCGATCGCGACGCCTACCGTCTGGCGATGACCTTCGAGTACCTGCACGCGGCAAGCCTCCTCCACGACGACGTCATCGATC
>DHYT01000066.1 GCA_002415465.1 Desulfobulbaceae bacterium UBA5123 | reverse complement strand
GAATTGTCGACCGGTTCCAGGGAAATTGTGCGGATGCAGGAAATTTTGCAGGAAACGCCGGAAGTGCGAAAAGAAAAGGTTGCGCAATTGAAACGGCAGATCGAGGAAGGAAGTTACCAGGTTGATTCCTATAAGGTTGCCGACAAGATGATGTGGAGCCTGCTCTCCGACTAGTTGTGTTGTTCCTCCATGATGTTTTTGAGTCCCCGGCGCCGGATGGCGTCGGGGATTTTTTTTGTGGCGCGCCCCGCGGCCAACATGGCCTCGACTGCCGGTGCGGCAGGCGGGGCCATGTAATCTCTCCCTGGGTGGGTTCGTGGGCTGGTTACGGATTCGTCTGTTCGTCCGGCACCAGAACTTGCCAGCAGGGGTCGTACCTGGTCGGGTCAAGGGGTACCTGCTTGGCTATCCGTTTGCCGGGGTTGATGGCCACCGGTCCCAGCAGGTTGGCGGTCATCTCTTCAATCCGCCCCTGGGGGATGGTGAGGATAACCAGGAGTTCCAGCTGGCCGGCGTCCTTCACCGCAAGTTCGTCCAGGATCATGGGCGGGATCTCCGGACGGTAGGCCGGAATCAGCAGCACCGGGTTGATGGTGACAAAGGCGAGGTTCGGATCGTCGAGGGACTGGAGCCAGATGAACGGCGACTCCGGGCCGTGCGGCCGCAGCACGAAGCGGCGGGATTCCGGGAAGCCGAGAAACGGCGTGGACATGGTGATGATCTTGTCCGCGTCGATGGATATCTCGCCGAATTTGGCGGTCATCATCGTTGCCGGCCTGTTTGGGCCTGACGCGTGTTTGTTGGTCATTGCTGCGGTTGCTTCCGTCATTGCGGCCTTCCTTGTCGATGGCGTCCCGCCGTGAGAGGGCGGGTCATGCCGTTTTTCTGTGCTTCAAAATGGCGTCCAGGGCCGGCAAGTCGCCGGAGGTCTCCGTGGCGCGTTTGTTTTCCTCGAGAATCCTGGTCAGGACCTCTTCGCGATGAATGGCGACATGGCGAGGCGCCTCGATGCCCAGCTTCACCTGGCCGCCCTTCATCTCGATGACCGTGACCGTGATATTGTCGTTGATGGCGATGGCCTCGCCGGTTTTTCTGGTCAGTATCAGCATGGATTCGCCCTCCCTGGCATCTGCTGTCGTACTCTGCGGTTGGCGTGCGGGGCGGAGAGGTTGGTTCTGGCGCTCCCGCCCCGTGTAGCGGGGTTTTATTGAAAAATAGTAGTCCCGTTACAGGAAATTCACAAGACTTAACTGCATGGTCTTGGCGGCCGCGGTGAGGGCGGACTGATAAGCGAACTCCTTGGCCTTCAGGCGCATGATCGCCTCGGTGACGTCGGTGTCCTGTCTCTCGGAGAGGGCTTCCGTGTTGGAGAGCTCGACGTCGCCGAGGATCTTGTTCTGGATCTCGATACGGTTCTGGCGCGCCCCGAAGTCTGAGATCTGGTTGGTCAGGTTATCCATGATGGTATCCATCTCGCCCATGGAGAGTTGCAGGGCGTGGGACTGCATGACGCTTTTGTCGATGCCGATGGCCGCGGTGACGTTGCTGGTGTCGTTGTCGATGGCGACGGTATAGCGGTCCGGGTCGTCACTGTTGAGTTGCAGATGGCTGTCCGCGTCCCAGGAGGCGCTGAGGCCGGGGATGCCGTCCAGCTTCTGCCGGATCGTTTCCGGGGTGTCGAAGGCCGGATCGATCGGAATGGAGTAGGTTGTGTTCTGGGCCGGGTAAACGTCGTGGTCGGTGATGGTCACGTCAAAGGTGCCGGCGACAACGTTGCTTGCGTCGATGCCGGTCGACCCGCTGGCAAGGGTGTTGCCGGGGCCGGTAACCCGGCCGCTGCTGGTCACTTCCGTATAATTCTCGCCGCGCAGCGCATCCTCAAGCCTCTTCAGGCCGGAGAAGACGTTGGTGTCCGAAAGCGCCACGTTGCCCCGTTTGGTGACGGCCAGGTTGCTGCCCTTGCTGATCTTGATTTCAAAGTCATGGTCGCGGTCGCCGTTGTAGCGAACCGCGCCGTCGCGGTTGGCGACGGCGCGGACCCAGATCTCGCCGTCGCCGGCGGTGTCCGCGGGCTCGCCGGAATTGGCGGTGCCGCCGTCCAGGCCGAGGGCGGCAAGGGCGGTGTCGGTGCCGTCGGCGGTTTTTATCAGGAATTTCTCATCCGAGCGCAGCTGGACGGCGCCGAAATAGACCTTGTCGGTGGGCGGGGCGCCGCCGTTGAGGCTGGTGACCGCCTCGCCGTTGGCCGAGGTTTGGATCTGAAGGTTGCGGCCGTCGACAGCGGTGAGTATGAGTTTGCCGCCGTTGTTGGTGGCCAGAACGCCGGTTGCGGCGGTCTGGGCGTTGATGGCGGCGGTCAGGCCGGTGGTGTTGTCGCCGGCCTGGACACCGGCTACCGCGCCGATATCGACGCCGTTGATGACAAGATCGCCTGCCGCCAGGGCGCCGGCGTTGATGGCGGCGCTGCCTTGTTGGCTGGCCGGGATGATGTTGGCGGTTACCCCGCTCTGGTCGCGGATGTCGTTGATCACCTTGGCCACGGCGGTGGCCGACATGTCCTCGTAGGGCAGGCCGGTGCCGTCGGCCGCGGCGGCGCCGGCGGCGATGCCGTTGACGATGAGGTCCCCGGCGGCGAGCGGTGTGGAGGGCGGCGGGACCGGTGTGCGATCGATGGTGGTGAAGGCGTTGCCGTTCAGCCGGTAGCCGTCGTACCGGTCCTTGGTGAACGGGTTCGGCTCGGCGACGGTGTAGCCGCTGGTGCGATAGCCGCCGAACAGGTATTTGCCGTTCAGTTCGCTGTTGCCGAGGAGGACCGAATGCTCAAAGAGGTTCCGGACCTCGGCGGCGATAAGAATTCGGTTGGCGGGGGAAACGGTGTCGTTGGATGCCTGGACGGCCAGGGTTTTGGCACGGATCATCTGTGTTTTGATCTCGGCGAGACTGGTCTCCGCGGCGGCGATCTTGCCTTTGCCGTAAGAGAGATTCTCCTGATACTGGACGACGCTGCTCAGGTTGGTGCGGAGCGAGAGGGCGACAGCCAGGTTGACCGGGTCGTCCGACAGCCTGGACATTTGCCGGCCGGTGGCGATCTGGTTGTTTATTTTCGCCAGATCGGTGGTGGTTCTGTCCAGGTTGTTCAGGATATTGGTGTGGATGGTCTGCATGGTGATGCGCATAGTAGTTACTCCTAGCCAATGCCCATGGCTGACAGCAGGGTTTTGTACATTTCGTCGGAGGCGGAGATAAGCTTGGCCGCGGCCGAGTATGCGTGTTGAAATTTGATCAGGTTGGCCATTTCCTCGTCCAGGGAGACGCCGGACTGCGCATCCCGCATTTCGTTCATCTGGTTCATGACGATGTCCGAGTACTCGATGTTGCGGCTCAGGGTGCGGCCGCGGGTGCCGATCTCCGCCACCAGGGCGTTGTAGAAATCATCCAGGGTGTTGGTGGAGCCGCCGGTGAATCGGACATACTCATCATGCTGGATATTGTTCATGTCCAGGGCGTTTGAGTTGTCGCCCCGGAAGATTTTGCCGGTGTCGGTGATTTTGCCTGCCGCGATGTAGTCGAGGTTGCTCGACATCAGCGAGTTGATGCCGAAAGAGCCGGCGCTGTGGCCGGTGAGGAAGGTGTTGATGCCCGCCACCTGCAGGAAGTTGGTGCTGTCGCTGGTAAACGCGAACTGATGGCCGGCGTCGTCGTTGGTGAAGCGCAACCGGTTTTCCTGCACGCGGGCGGTGAGAAAGCCGTCGACGCCCTCCTTTTTGAGGGCGCTGTTGATGGCGGCGGCGACATCGGTAAGGGTGGTGGCCCGTTCAAGGTTGATTGTCACCGGTTGCGGCAGCACCGTTTCGCCATCCGCGTCGTAAATCCAGATGCCGAAGCTGTTGCCGTCGAGCTGCAGTTCATCGGCATAATCGAGGCCCTGCAGGGAGGCGGTGATGAAGCCGTGCTGGGCCGGGTCGTAGATGACCTCGCCATCGTTGGGGGCATCGTCGCTCAGGCCGCCGCCGACGGCGCTGGCTTCCCATTCCGTGGTGAACGGCACCACGTCGGTGGTGCCGGTGCGGTTGTAGTTGGACAAGGTTATTTCGGAAATGTCCCCGGGCAGGGTATTCCTGAACACGATGGAGTTTTGTGCGCCGCCGTTCAGCCCGTTGCCGATCAGGGCCTCAACGCCGGTGGAGTTTTTGTAGACATTGATGGCGCTGACGATCTGGGTTGCCACCTCTTCCTCGCTGAGCGGCGCCGCCCCGAAGGTGACGGGGATGGTGACGTCGTTGAGGCTGAACTTGAAGTTTGCGGTGTTGGGCGCCGCAAGACCCAGGACCGGAGAGGTGGAGTAGGTGGTGGTGCTCATGGCGCCGCCCAGGCCGAGATGGTCGAGAAACATGTCGTCGTTGCCGCCGTCGATGGTCATGGTCGCGGTGCTGAACATGGTCAGGGTGCCGGTGTTGTGGGTTTTGTCGGCGATGTAGGTGTTGTTGGCAAGCTTGAGCTTGTCGTCGAGGGCGGTGTCCATGCCGCTGACCACGATTCTGGACTCGTCGCCGGCAAGGGTGTTGAAGAGAACGATGGCGTTGTTGGCGCCGCCGTTGGTTCCGTCGCCGACCACGGCCTCGATGGTCATGTCGATGGGGTTGTTGGGGTCGGCGTTGTAGGCGTCGAGCGCCGAGTTGATGCTGGCGACGATCCCGGCGGAAAAGGCCGCCTGGTCGCCGACTTCGGACGCCACCACGGTGTGGGTGACGTCGATGCCGTTGATCTGGAAATTGATGACGTTGCCGGCGACAAGGCCGGTGGCGTCCACCGCGCCGCCGGCGGTGAGGGTGGTCAGTTTGGCGTTGACGCCGACAATGGCTTCGTTGATCGCCTTGACCGCATTGTATGCCTTGCCCATGGCCAGGCCGTTGATCTTGGCGACGCCGTCGATCTGGCCGATTTCCCGGCCGTTGATGGTAAAGATGCCCGCCTCGAGGGTCTCATGGGCGGTGGTGGCGTCGACCACGGTGGTGAGGACGCCGGTGTTGTCGGCGCGCTCGGCGCCGGTGATCGCTTCCGAATAGGGCACCAGGCCCACGCCCTGGGAGTGAACCTGGTTGACCTCCCGGATCATGGCGTTGGCCAGGGCGTCAAGGCGGCCGAGGTAGTTGTTCGGGTTGCCCTCGAGCAGTTCACTCCGCACCTCGAGCCAGCCGCCGATTTTGCCGCCCAGCTCCATGCCGTCGCCGACGGAGGCGCGAATGGTTTTGCCGTTGATGTCGGTATCCAGCACATACAGCTGATTGTTGCCCCACTGGACCTGCCAGCTGGTGCCGGTGTCCACCAGGGAATGGCCGTCAGCCATCATGATGGAGTAGCCGCCGGTGTTAATATCCTCGAAATAGGTGATGTCGAGAAGGCCCGAGAGTTGCTTGGTCAGTTCGTCGCGCTGGTCGCGCAGGTCGTTGGCCTGGTGATTCTCGCTTTCCACGTTGGATATCTGGATATTGAGATTGGCGATCTCGGCGGTCAGCGAATTGACGTCTCCCACGGCGGCGTCAAGACTGACGCCGATGTCGTAACGGCCCTGGGTGACCTCGCTGTTCATGCTCTGGAGATGGTCGAAGAGCAACTCGCCCTGCTGGACCACCTGCTGCCGCGAGGCGACGATTTCCGGGTTGTCGGCAAGCTTCTGCCAGCTGTCCCAGAACTGGTTCATCAGATCGTTCAGGGCCATTCCGGGCGCTTCGTTGAAGATCGTTTCGACCACCCGGATCGCACTCTGCTGCGCCTGCAGGTTGCTGTGGGTGGAGGTCTGATTGATGATCCGCTGGGTCATGAACTGATCGTATTGCCGGGAGATGCGATCGCCATGCACGCCGTTGCCGATGGTGCCGACGGCGACCGGGGTGCCGCTGTTGGGAATCAGGCTCAGGGTTTGCCGGGTGTAGCCGGGGGTGTCGACGTTGGCGACGTTGTGCGACGCCACCTGCATGGACAACTGGTGGGCAAGCAGCGCTTCCTTGGCGATGTTGAGGACCGACGCGATTCCGGCCATGACTATACCTCTCTGCTCAGCAGGCTGGCCCGCGAAGCGAGTTGTTTGTGGGTGCCCTTGGTGGAATACATCGGGCGGTCAGCCACCGCGCTGGAGATCAACTGGATGGCGTCGTTGAGGAATTTGCCGGTATCCTCGGCAAACTGTTTGTTGAAGAGGTTTTTTTCGTCAATGTTTTTGCGCAGTTCCGCAAGCCTGTGCCGATAGCTGGCAAGGCGGTCGTTCTCGGTCTCGCTGACAAAGGGGGTGAGGGCGGCGAGCCTGATGATTTTCTCGTTGCCGTCCGGCCAGAGGCGGCGCGATTCTTCACGCAGCGCCCCGTCGAGATTCTTCAGGCGGAGCAGCTGGTGCTCTTTCTTCTGGCTCAGGCTGAGCAGGGCTTGCATGTCCATTTCGATCAAGGCTGTTTTTTCTTCGCCGAGCAGGTGCAGGAGCTCTTCGCCGAGAACGATCTGCCGCTCAAACAGTTCGAGAAGTTTCGCGGGGTTGATATGTTTGGGAAGTTTTTCTTCTGTTGTCATGGTGAGCCTCACTTGCCGATGGGTTTTGCGTGCCCGGAAAGTTGTTTGTAAAGAACTTCGCCCAGCCCCATGCCTCTCCCTTGCGCCATTACCTGGGTCAACTCGTCGTCCTGCATGGACTGGTACATCTTGTTTGCATAGCCGTCGTTGTCCAGGAGGCCGCTTTGGGGAACGCTCTTGCGCATGGCCTCGAGCATCTGCTTGAGCATGATGGCCTCGAAATCGTGGCATGCCTTGCGGAGTTCTCGCTCCTTAGCTATATCGGCCGCCGGCGCTGTTTTCTTGAGTGCAATCGGCATCTGTTGGCTGATGGTCGTCATTTTTTCCACCTAGATGATTTCAAGTTCCGCCTGCAGGGCCCCTGATGCCTTCATCGACTGGAAGATGGCGCTCAGGTCTTTCGGGGTTGCGCCGATGGCGTTGAGGGCGCGGACGATATCGCCCAGGGTTGCGCCCTGTTTCAGGGTGACCACCCGATCGCCCTGGGCGCCGTCGGTGGACGCCTGGGATTCCGGGGTGATTTGCAGGCTCAGGCCGCCGTGGGAGATGGCCAGCCGGTTGATGGTAATGTTTTCGCCCATCACCACGGTGCCGTTGCGCTCGTTGAGGATGACCTTCGCCCTGGTGTCCGGGTTAATTTCCAGGTTCTCCAGGGAGGCGATGAAGCTGATCGTGTTCGCCCGGAATTTCTCGGGCACGGCGACCTTGAGGGTGGCGCCGTCCTGCGGTGCGGCGAAATTGTCGCCGAAGAAGGAGTTGATCGCCGTCGCCATTCTGGTAACGGTGGTGAAATCGGGTTTGTTGAGGCTGACGGCAAGGGAATCCTTGCTGGTCAGGTCGACCGGAACCTCCTGCTCCACGGTCGCGCCGTTGGGGATGCGGGCCACGGTCAGGTGCTGGGTGGTGTCGGTGCCGATGCTGATCTGCCCTTGCGCCATGGCGTAAATCTTGCCGTCGAGCCCCTTGAGGGGGGTGGCGACAAGGGTGCCGCCCTTCAGGGAGGTGCAGTCGCCCATGGAGGAGAGGGTGATGTCGATGGTCTGCCCGGTCTTGGCGAAAGGCGGCAGTTGGGCGGTGATCATGACGCTGGCGACGTTTTTGACCGCGATGTTCTTGCTGTTGACCTGTACCCCCATGTGCTCCATGAGATTGGCCAGGGTTTGGGTGGTAAAGCCGGCCTTGTTGCCGTCGCCGGTGCCGTCGAGGCCGACAACCAGGCCGTAGCCGATGATCTGGTTGGCGCGGACGCCCTGGATCGAGGCCAGATCCTTGAGCCGGGAGGCGGCTGCCTGGCCTGCCGGCGCCAGCATGGTGAACAGGAACAGGGCGGCGCACAGGCATCTCGTGGTCATGGAGTCGATGGATTTCCGCATGGTCTGTCGTCCTGGTTGTCGTCTCGGGTTGATAAGGGGCGGACCGTTGGGAACGCCGTTGTTTTGGATTTCAAGCAATTGCCGTGCCACTTGTGCCGGGCCAGAGACGAGTGCCACGGGACGCAGGGGTGGCACGGTGTGCGAGGCCGCCGCGGTTCGGCAGCCCTGCCCGGGCGCCGCGGTGGGAGTCACGCGGCTGGAAAAAATTGCCCAGTGGGCGGGGCGGTAATTTCTGCAGGGAAAAGGGAGGACGAGGAAATGATTGGCTGGGCGCCCGCCGCTCTTGGGGAGCGGGCGGACGGCCGGGAGCGGTGGTGCGGTAGGGTTTTCAGAAGGGCCAGATCACGTCCAGGCCGCGGGCAAGCCAGCCCGGTTGCTGTTTGTCGCTGATGATGCCGGTGCCGCTGTACTCGATGCGGGCGTCGGCGATATAGGACGAAAGGATGGAGTTGTCCTGGGCGATATCGCGGGGGCGAACAAGGCCTGAAAGGATGATGTGCTGGGTCTCGTTGTTGAGACGCACCTCGCGAAAGCCGCGGATGATCAGGTTGTTGTCCATGGTCACCTCCACCACCCTGGCGGAGATGGTGGCGGTGACGGAGCTGTCCCGCTTGGTTTCGCCGTCGCCCTCGAAGTCGTTGGTGAGGCCGAGTTGCAGGGACTTGGAGGAGGGGGTGAAGTTCTTGTTGTTGGCGGCGAGCCACTTCTCAAAGCCGAACAGGGCGGTGGTGTCGGCGGTGACGCTCGAGTTGCGGCCGGCCTTGGTCGAGGCCTTCTTTGAGCCGTTGGAGGTCTCGACGATTTTCACCAGGATGATGTCGCCCACGGCATGGGCGCGGCTGTCGGTGTAGAGCCCCTGGTTGGTCGAGGCGTTGAAGATCGCGCCTTCTGGGGTCGGGGCCTGCTGCCTGGTGGGTGTCGGCAGGTTGTAACGTTCCGGCAGCGCCGCGGAGGGGGCCGGCGGCTGGTTGGCGACGCAGCCGGTGAGCATCATTGCCAGGGCAACGGTGGCGAGGGTGCGGGCGTTATGTTTGCGCATGGTCTTCTCCTTGTGCCAATCTCTGGCCGTTTGGTCTTTAAAATTCCGCCCGGACGACGCCGGCGTCGATCACCTTGGCGAGGATGTATTTGCGACTCATCAGGTTCTTGACCCGGATGACGTCGCCCCGGCCGCCGGTTTTTTTTGCCTCGCCGGGAGCGGATGCGCGCAGGCCGGGGGTTTGGACGATGATGGTGACCATGTCGCCCCGGTTGACCAGGGGCGGCTCGTCCAGTTGGGTTGTCCGCAGGACGTCGCCGGGCTGCAAGGCGGTGGTGATGTGCTTGCCGATCGCCGCCGCCGGTTGCCGGACCAGATCGTCACCCAGGGTGGTGATGTCGCGCCGGATCATCGTGACGTCTTCTGCCGTCAAGAGTTCGTGGCGGCCGATCCGCCGGGTGGTGCAGGCGATATCGCCGTACAGGCGCAGGTCGCCGGTCATCTTGACCGAGCCGGCCTCTTTCCCGTCCACCAGGATCGCGATGTTGAGCGCCTTGCGCCCCAGGTAGTTGGGGTGGCGCGACGGGCTGAGCGCCCGGTAGCCGATGGCGCCGTCGGGCAGCGCAAGGGTCGCGGGCTGGGCGTTAAAGTCGGCGACCTCAAGCTGTTCCTTGGGCCACGGTGCGTTCGAACAGGTCAGGTCATGGAATATCCCTTTCATCGCCGCGGTGGTCAGCACGGCGGCGGTGGTCATGTTTGCCTGGAGGAGGCAGGCGAACATGAGCATGGCGATCAGGATGGCATGTCTGCTGGCTTGCATCGGTTCATTCCTTACCGGACAAGGCCGTTGGCGATCTCGAGCAGCCGGTCCGAGGTCTGGATGGCCTTGGAGTTCACCTCGTAGGCGCGCTGGGTGATGATCATGTTGACCAGTTCCTCGGTCACGTTGACGTTGGAGGTTTCAACGTAGCGCTGGGAAAGGGTGCCGAAACCGTCACTGCCGGGCGTGCCCTCGGTGGGGGCGCCGGAGGCCTCGGTTTCCATGAACAGGTTCTCGCCGATCGATTTCAGGCCCGCCGGGTTGATGAAATCATGGAGGGTGATCTGGGTGGAGGCGAGGATGTTCTGCTGGCTGTCGATGGCGGTCAGGTTGCCGCTGCCGTCGAGGGCCAGGGTGGTTGTTCCCTGCGGGATGGCGAATTCGGGCTGGAGCCGGTCGCCGTTGCCGGTGACGATGTAGCCCTCGCTGTCGCGGCTGAAGGAGCCGGCCCGGGTGTAGTATTCCTGGCCGTTTTTGATGATCTGGAAAAAGCCCTGGCCTTCGATGGCCCAGTCGAGATCGTTGCCGGTCTCGGAATAGTCGCCCTGGGTAAAGATCTTCGCCACCGAGGTGGGGCGGACGCCCATGCCGACCTGGATGCCGGTGGGGACCTGGCCGCCGTTGGCGGTCTGGGTGCCGGCGGCGCGCACGTTCTGGTACAATAAATCCTCGAATTGCACCCGGCTCTTCTTGAAGCCGGCGGTGTTGACGTTGGCAAGGTTGTTGGAAATGACGTCCAGCTGCATCTGCTGGCCGTTCATGCCGGTGCGGGCTGAGTAGAGTGCACGGATCATGGGAGTTCTCCTGTTGCGTATTCGTCAAAATTTTGATCAACCCGTCAAGGATCCGACCTTGCCGGCCGCCATGGCGTCGATGGAGTCCATGGCGGTGATCATCTTCTGCTGGGTTTCAAAGGCGCGTTGCAGGTCGATCATCTCGGTCATCNNCTGGCCGTTCATGCCGGTGCGGGCGGAGTAAAGTGAGCGGATCATGGTGTTCTCCTAGTTCGTGGTGGTGTCAAAATTCTGTTTAGGGTGTCAAGGCGCCGACCTTGCGGATGGCCTCGACATCGATATCGTCGATGGTGCGAATCAGCTTCTGCTGCGCTTCAAAATCGCGCTGCAGGGAGATCATCTCCGTCATCTCCAGCACGGTGTTGACGTTGGATTTTTCCACCACCCCCTGTTTGACGGTGGCTTGTTCGGCGGCAATCTCCTGGCCGTTGCCGATGAGGCGGAAGAGGTTGCGGCCTTCTTTTTCCAGCAGGGCCTTGTCGTTGACGGTGACCACATCCAGGCGGTTTGTCAGCTGGCCGTCGACGAAAACCTCGCCGTTGGGCTGGATCTGGAAATCCTTGCCGTTGATCATCACCGGGCCGCCCAGGCCGAGAACCGGGTCGCCGTTCGGGGTGGTGAGCTGTCCTTGATTGTCGCGGGAGAACTCCCCGGCCCTGGTGTAGCGGATGCCGCCGGCGGTCTGAATCTTGAAATAGCCGTCGCCGGCAATCGCCAGATCCAGGGGGTTGCCGGTGGTTTCGGTGGAGCCCTGGGCGTGGTCGGTGGTGATCTTGATCGCCTTGCCCACCCGTTGGTTGCCGTTGGCGGCGGTGAAAAGCATTTCGCTGAAGGCGGTGTTTTCCTTCTTGTAGCCGGCGGTGTTGACGTTGGCGAGGTTGTTNNGGGGGGGCGCGGGGGCGGGGGCCCCCGGTCGGGGGGGGGGGGGGGGGGGGGGGGTGGGGGGCCGGGTTTGGGGGGGGGGGGGGGGGGGGGGGGGGGGGGGTTGGGTTTGGGGGGGGGGGGGGGGGGTAAATTTTTCCGGTTACGGTTTGAACGATTCGTTGGCGCGGTAGATGAAGGCGAGGAGTTCGGCCACCACCACATAGGTTTCGGGCGGGATCTCCGCCTGGAGATCGAGGCGGGAGAGGATTTCCACCAGATCGCTGTCCTCGTGGACGGGGATGTCGTGTTCCCGCGCCAGTTCGAGGATCTTTTCGGCCCTCAGCCCTTGGCCCTTGGCGATGACGGTGGGGGCGGCCTCTTTCTCCTGGTCGTAGCGCAGGGCCACCGCTTTTTTTATCCGCGGCTTGTTGCCGGAATCCTTTTTTTCAGTCATTATGCGCGTGAAGCTCGGGGTTGTCGGCGAAGCGGGGTGCCGCGCCTCGGGTCCGTTTTGGTTTATCTATAACATTATAATATAGTGGAACGGCATGAAATTCGAGCAAACATTGTTGCCGGCCACCTTGCTCAGGCGTTATAAGCGATTCTTGGCCGATGTGCGGCTTGCCGACGGCACGCTGTGCACCGTCCATTGCCCCAATTCCGGCAGCATGGCCGGCTGCGGCGTGGAGGGCAGCCCGGTGCTGCTGTCGCGCGCCGCCAATCCCCACCGCAAGTATCCATATACCTGGGAGATGGTTTACGTTGACGGTGGCTGGGTCGGCATCAACACTGCCCGCACCAATCATCTGGTGCGGGAGGCCTTCGCGGCCGGGGTGGTTGGCGAGATCGGCCCCGTGGACGATATCCGCGCCGAGGTCAAGGTGTCCGATCGCAGCCGGTTGGACTTGCTTCTCACGCAGGGAGGGCGGCACATCTATGTGGAGGTGAAGAACTGCACCCTGGTGGAGAACGGCGCGGCCATGTTCCCCGACGCGGTAACCGTGCGGGGCGCCAGGCACCTTGAGGAACTGGCGGCGTTGCGCCGGCAGGGCTTCGGGGCGGTGATCTTCTTCTGCGTGCAGCGAGGCGATGGCGAGTATTTCAGTCCGGCCGCGCACATCGATCCTGTCTACGCGGCGACGCTGAGGCGGGTGGCCGCCGAGGGGGTTATGGTTTTGGCCTATCGGGCCGAGGTGGGGCCGGAGGCGATCCGGGTCGCGAAGGGTTTGCCGGTGCGGTTGTGATTGTCGATTCTGATGGCGTGCGCGCAAGGGAAGGGGGCGGATGAGCGAAGAGGAGGGGAAAGGAACCGGAAGGGCGGTGGTGCTGCTGAGCGGCGGGCTCGATTCGACCACGGTGCTGGCCATTGCCCAGGCGGAGGGATATCATTGCTGTTGCCTGAGTTTCGCCTACGGACAGCGGCAGGAGATCGAGCTTGCGCGGGCGGCGAAGGTGGCCGCGCGGGCGGGCTGTGAACATCTGGTCCTGCGGGGTGATCTCGACCGGATCGGCGGCTCGGCGCTGACCACCGCCACCGCGGTGCCCAAGGGGCGGGCGTTTGCCGAGATCGAAACGGGCATCCCGGTGACCTACGTGCCCGGCCGCAACACCATCTTCCTGGCCTATGCCATGGCCTGGGCGGAGGTGGTCGGCGCCGCCGATATCTTCATCGGCGTCAACGCCATGGATTACAGCGGCTACCCCGATTGCCGGCCCGAGTATCTCGACGCCTTCGCCCGGATGGCCAACCTCGCCACCAAGGCCGGGGTCGAGGGGAGAAGGCTCTCCATCCACGCGCCGTTGATGCATATGACCAAGAAGGAGATCATTCAGCGGGGGGTTGCCCTGGGCGTCGACTACGCCCAGACCCATAGCTGCTATGATCCAGATTCGGACGGCAGGGCCTGCGGCGGCTGTGACGCCTGCCGCCTGCGGTTAAAGGGGTTTGCCGAGGCGGGTCTTGTTGATCCTGTGCCCTATCGGGAAGGGGGAGATGATGCAGCACGTTGATACACAGGCGGCGGCGGTGGGCGACCTGTTCATGGTCGGGTTGCCCGGTCTTGCGCTGGATGATTCCACCGCCGCCCTGGTCCGGGATTGCCGGATCCATAATTTTATCCTTTTCAAGCGCAATGTCGCCGATCCGGAACAGTTGCGGCAGCTCTGCGAGGCGTTGAACGACCTCTGCCGGGGGCAGGGTCTGCCGTTGCCGCTGATCTCCATCGATCAGGAGGGGGGGACGGTGACCAGGCTCGGGCCGCCGTTCACCCAGTTTCCAGACGCGCGGGTGTTGGCTGACAGCCCCGAGCCGGAGGCGGCGGTGCGGGAGTATGCGACCGTTTGCGGGCGGGAGCTGCGCGAGGTCGGCATCAACATGAACCTCGCCCCGGTACTCGACGTCTGTCCGGCCGGCGAGGGGCGGTTCATGGAGCGCCGTTCCCTGGGGCATGATCCGGCACGGGTTGGCGCCCTCGGCTGCTTGATCATCGATGCGCTGCAGGCGGCCGGGGTGGCGGCCTGTGTGAAGCATTTCCCCGGCCTCGGGGCGGCGGTGATCGATCCGCACCTGCATCTGCCGACGGTTTCGCAATCCCGCCGTGAGCTCGACGAGGTCGATCTGGCGCCGTTTCGGGCCGCGGCAAAGGCGGGGGTGGCGGCGTTCATGACCTCGCATACCATCTACAGCGCGATCGACGCCGAGCATCCGGCAACCCTTTCCGCCCTGATCCTCGAGGGCATCCTGCGGCGGGAGATCGGTTATGACGGACTGGTGATTACCGATGACCTCGAGATGGGGGCCATTGAAAACAACGGCACGGTGGCCGGGGCGGCGCATGCCAGTTTTCTGGCCGGGGCCGATCTGCTGCTGATCTGTCACGATCATGACAAGATCCGGCAGGCCCACGCCAGGATGCTGGCGGCGGTCGCCGCGGGCGAGATTCCCGCCGCGCGGTTGGCCGCATCCCGGCGGCGGATTGGCGCGGTGCAGCGACGGTACTGCGCCGCCTCCTGAGCGGCGGGCGATTTTTTAAGGGTGGTCGGTGATTTGTGAGGTTGTGTTGGAAGGGCAGGCTCGCTATATTATAGGCATGAGCGAGCAATGAGAGAAGTCTCCAAACGGTGGTCGACCGCAGGACGGTCGCCCGCTGCGTATCTAATATCTAACGGAGGAGTGTATGGAACTTCAAGTTGAAGGCCGTAAGCTGGAAATCAGAAAGTCATGGCAGGACAAAATCGAAGAGGAAAAGGAGCGGCTTATCCGGCATCATCCCGGTCTGGTACATCATCTGCGGGTTACGGTCGAAGGTACTTCGCAACACCAGAAGGGCGGCTACGAGTTGGTGGTTGTCGCCTCGGTACCCAACGACACGGTGGTCGTCAAGCGGAAGGGCGAGTCTGTTCGGCCGTTGCTGGGCGATGCCTTCGATACCCTCGGCAATCAGTTGAAGGAGTTGCAGCGGAAACGGCGGCAGACGGTCAAGGACGCGGAGCCGGCCGGGGCGATCATCAGCAGCGGTTCGATCAAGAGCCTGTTCCCGTTTGAATCATACGGCTTCATCGTCACCCCGCAGGGGAAGGAAGTGTATTTCCATGAGAATTCCCTGAAGGATATCTCCATGCAGCAACTGGCCGAGGGCGACGCGGTTCGTTTCGGCGAGGGCGAGGGCGACAAGGGGCCGACCGCCACCTGGGTGAAGTCAGCCAAGTAAGATCAGTGCCGGCACATCGGCGGTGGCAGCGGTTCGTTGCTGCACGGCGATGATGGCCGGGTCGGAAGATGAGCATGCGGGAGGGGCGTTTTGCCCCTCCCGCTTTTTAGGATGAAGCGAAATGTCAGTATTGCAACAGGCGGATATCGGCGCCGCCTATCTGGAAGCGCCGGAAGCAGAGCTTGCCGAGCGGATCAGCGCCAGACGGCGGGAGTTTGGCGACGATCTGCTGATCCTCTGCCACCACTATCAGCAGGAGGCGGTCTTCCGGTTTGCCGACCGCACCGGCGATTCCCTGAAGCTTGCCCGCAACGCGGCGGACACCCCCGCCCGCCACATCGTTTTCTGCGGGGTCCATTTCATGGCCGAGTCGGCCGATATCCTGACCTCCGACGCGCAGCAGGTGTTTCTGCCTGATCTGCGGGCCGGCTGTCCCATGGCCGACATGGCCACCGTCGAGGAGGTGGAGGGGGCGTGGGGCGAGTTGGCGGCGGCAACCGGCAATGCCCATGTGGTGCCGGTGACCTATGTCAATTCGTCTGCCAGGATCAAGGCCTTTGTCGGCGACAAGGGCGGCTCGGTCTGCACCTCCTCCAACGCCGAGCGGGTCCTGACCTGGGCCTTGGCGGCGGGCGAGAAGGTCTTCTTCTTTCCCGACGAGCATCTGGGCCGCAACTCCGCCCATGCCCTCGGCATTCCGCCCGGGCAGGTGGCGCTCTGGCGACGGAGCGAGCCGCTTGGCGGCAACAGTGTCGAACAGCTGCGCCGGGCGAAGGTGATTCTCTGGGACGGCTACTGTACGGTGCACATGCAGTTTCAGGCCGAGCATGTCCACCAGTGGCGGGAAAAGGATCCGGCGATCAAGGTCATCGTTCACCCGGAATGTCGTCGGGAGGTGGTGGCCCTTGCCGATGGCTACGGCTCCACCGAGGCGATCATCAAGGCGGTGGCCGATTCCCCAGCCGGCTCCCGCTGGGCGGTTGGCACCGAGATCAACCTGGTCAACCGGCTGCGGTTGCTGCACCCGGACAAGGAGGTTCACTCCCTGTCGCCGTTTCAGTGCCTCTGTTCCACCATGTACCGGATCAAGCCCGCCTATCTGCTCTGGGTGCTGGATAACCTCGCCGCGGGCCGCCTGGTCAACCATATCACCGTTGATGCCCGCACCGCCGGGCTGGCCAAGCTCTCCCTCGACCGGATGCTTGAGATCTAGCCATGCCAAAGATCTATTTCGACAACAATGCCACCACCCCTCTTGAGCCGGCGGCGCGCGTGGCGATGCTGCCCTACCTCGACGACCGGTTCGGCAACCCCTCAAGCGGCCATCGTTTCGGCGAGGCGGCTCATGGCGGCATCGAAACGGCGCGGCGGCAGGCGGCGGCACTTCTCGGCGGCGCCCCCAACCGGGTGATCTTCACCAGCGGCGGCTC
>DHYT01000161.1 GCA_002415465.1 Desulfobulbaceae bacterium UBA5123 | reverse complement strand
GAGGCGGAACATGCCGCCGGCCTGGCCCGGATTGCGGAGCTTGAGAAGGTGGAGGCGGAACACGATGCCCTCCTTGCCCGGTTGACCGAACTCGAGGAAGAAGAGGGGGCGCATGCCACCGTGCTCGCTCGCCTCGCCGAACTTGAGAGTGAGGAGGCCGCCCAGCGGCAGGCCGCGACCCGGTTGGCAGAGGAACTCGCCGCGGCCTGCGTCGAGCAGGAGCGGCAGGCCACCCGACTGGCCGCGCTTGCCAAGACGGAAGAGGAGCGTGACGCAGCCATTGCCAGACTGGGGGAACTTGAGGCGGTGGCAAACGAACATGCCGTGGTGCTGGCCCGGTTGACCAGGCTCGAGCAGGCCGAGAGCGAGCGTGACGGCGCCGTTGCCAGACTGGCCGAGCTGGAAGCGGCCGAGAGCGAGCGGCAGGCGGGCCTCGAGCAGCTGGCCGATGAGCTGGCTGCGGCCAAGGCGGAACACCAGTCGGCCCTGGCGCGGTTGCAGCGTTTCGAGGCGGAAGAATCCGATCAGGCCGCGGCCCTGGCGCGGCTGTCGACCAAACTCGAAGAGGCCCAGGCAGCTCAGGAGACCACCGGCCGGCGGCTGATGGATCTCGAGCAGACTGCGGTCGAGCGTCAGGACCGGCTGGTCCAGTTGCGGGAAGAGAACGAAGCGCTGGCCGCCGACCTCGCCAGGCTCAAGGGCGGCAAGGTTGTTGCGGCCAAGGTCGAGGAAGAAGGGGTGATGTTTGTGCCGGGCGGCCATTACCTGCCCGCCTCGGTGATCCGTAACCTCACCCGGCGGTCGCGCTGAGAAACCGGCCGGGAGGCAAATCGAACTGAGCATGGCCGCGCAGGATGGCGGCTCAGACAACACAACGGGAGAGTGGTGAAGAAGATGACGGAGATGGACAACGGCGGGGCAGGGCAGAAAGCGGTCGAGGGCGCGGAGCAGGGCATGGCCGCCGCCTCGGGGCAACTTCTGGTGGGGATTGACCTGGGCACCTGCCGGACGATCATCATGTCGAACCGGGGCGTTGAAGGGGTGGAGCGTTCCGTGGTCGGCTATGCCAAGGATATCATCAGTCAGCGCGTGGTGGGCAGCGAGCCGCTGTTCGGTGACCAGGCCCTCGCCAAACGCAACTTCCTCGACCTCTGCTTCCCCCTCTGCGACGGGGTCATCCGCGAGGCGAGCGAACGGGATTACGTCGCCGCCAGTCAGCTCCTGGAGCACATGGTGGACCTGGCCCGGGAGGAGAACGAAGAGGTCGAGGTGAGCGGTATCATCGGCGTGCCGGCCCGGGCCTCGATGATGAACAAGGAGCTGCTGCTCGGCATCGCCCAGGGGATCATGGATACCGCCCTGGTGGTCTCCGAGCCCTTCATGGTGGCCTATGCCCTGGGCAAGCTCAGCGATTGTATCATCATCGATATCGGCGGCGGCACCATCGATATCTGCGCCATGAAGGGCGAATTGCCCACCGCCGAGGATCAGGTCACCATCTTCAAGGCGGGCGACTACATCGATGAACGACTCGCCGCCGCCATCAGCCGTCGCTATCCCACCGCCCAGGTGACCAAATCGGTGGCCTGCAAGATCAAGGAAGCGCACGCCTTTGTCGGCGAGCCGGTTTCGCCGGTGCGGGTGACCCTGCGCGCCGAGGGCAAGCCGGTGGAGTTCGACGTCACCCGCGAGTTGCGGATGGTCTGTGAGAGCATCGTCCCGGATATCGTCGAGCAGTTGCAGATGCTGATCCAGCGTTTCGATCCTGAGGTGCAGGAGACGACTCTGCAGAACATCGTCTTGGCCGGTGGCGGTTCCCGGATCAAGGGCCTCGATACGATGCTCGCCGAGCAGCTGCGTGAGTATGGCCGGGTGAAGGTGACCTGTGTCGACGATCCCGACTACATCGGCGCCGGCGGGGCCCTGAAGCTTGCCATGGATGTGCCCACCGAACAGTGGAAGCATATCGGGGTCATGTTCGGCGGCCAGTGATCCTGGCCGGCCCGTGGTTTGGCCGGGTGGGAAACAACGACGGGGAGCGTATCCGAAGCGTCACGGATACGCTCCCCGTCGTTGTTTGTGGCGGACCGGGATCAGGCGCGTTCGATCTCGATGCACTTTTCGGCGCAGATGGCCGCGGCCCGGTCAAGCTCCCCGGAGCACGGCGCGGTGTCGTTCACCGCTTCCGCCTTGCCGCTTGCCTCGTTGATCCGGAACAGCTCCGGGCAGAGGGCAACGCAGGATTCGCAGCCGTTGCAGCGGTAGCTGTCGACGTTGATCCGGCAGAGGCGATTGCTCTGTTTCATTCGGCGCCCAGGGCCTTGTCGAAGATGGCGAAGGCCTTCTCCACCACCGGCACGTTGTCGGCCAGCTTCAGGTAGGACTGGCCGGTGATTTCCTGATGGATCAACTCGTTGCTGGCCGGCAGGATGCCGCCCAGGGGCAGGTCGCTTTCCGCCACCGCCTCGTTGATCTTGGCCGCCAGTTCATCCGACAGCGGCTCCGGCGCCCGGTTGACCACCAGGCATTTGCTCTTGATCTCGATGGCCAGCGGACCGGTCAGTTCGGAGATGCGGCGGGCGGTGAGGATGCCGCGCGCCGAGGGGTCGGAGACCACGAACAGGTGATCGATGCTGCGCAGGTTCATCCGGCTCAGGTGCTCCATGCCGGCCTCGTTGTCCACCAGGATGTATTGGTAGTTGTCGGCCAGGTGGTCCATGGTCATCGCCAGATACTGGTTGGCGGCGCAGTAGCAGCCGGGGCCGTCCGGCTGGCCCATCACCAGCAGGTCGTAGCCGGAATCCTCGATCAGCGCCTGGTGCACCTTCATCTCCATGTACTGGTCGCGACTCATGTTGGGGGGGATGTCCCCCTTCAGATCCTTTCGCACCTCGCCGATGGTGATCCCCACCTTCTTGTCCAGCAGTTCGTTGAGGTTGGCGTTGGAATCGGCGTCAACCGCCAGGACGGGGGTCATCTTTTTTTCGATGAGATACTTCAGCAGCAGGGCCGAGAGGGTGGTCTTGCCGGTGCCGCCCTTGCCGGCCATGGCGATTACCTTGGGCATGGATGTTCTCCTTGGTGTGGGAGGGGCGGCATGGCTGCCGCGATTGTGTAAGGAAATGCTTGCATAAATATAGGGGCAGGGGGTGGCGATGTCAACGGAAAGGCACCGCCGGGCGGGCGGTATGGGGAAAATTTAACCTTGCAACTTGAAGTCGAATTGGTATGTTAACGGATTAAGCAAATTTTCATCGAACTGTTTTTACGACCTATTGTATCCCAACTGGAGACGAGATATATGGATTACCGGGCGACGCTCAACCTGCCCCAGACCAAGTTCAAGATGAAGGCCGGCCTGGCGCAAAACGAGCCGGAGGCATTGAAGAACTGGGAAAAGGAAGATCTCTACGGCAAGGTGCAGGCGGCCACCGCCGGCCGTCCCCTCTATGTGCTGCACGACGGCCCTCCGTACGCCAACGGGCACCTGCATCTCGGCCACGCCCTTAACAAGATCCTGAAGGACATCATCCTCAAGTCCAAGCGGATGAGCGGGTTTCACTGCCCCTACGTGCCGGGTTGGGATTGCCACGGATTGCCCATCGAGCACAACGTCGACAAGGAGCTGGGCGAGAAGAAGCGGGAGATCCCCAAGCTCTCCTTCCGTGCCGCCTGCCGCAAGTACGCCGAGAAATGGGTGAAGACCCAGAAGGATGAGTTCAAGCGGCTGGGGGTCTTGGGCGACTGGGAGAACCCCTACCGGACCATCGATTTCGCCTATGAGGCGAGCATCGCCCGCGAGTTCAACCGTTTTCTGTTGAACGGCTCGGTGGTGCGCAGCAAAAAGCCGGTTTACTGGTGTTCCTCCTGCCGGACCGCCCTGGCCGAGGCCGAGGTGGAGTACCACGATCATACCTCGCCCTCCATCTACGTGAAATTCCCGGTGGCCGACGATTTAAGCGACCTGGTGCCGGAGCTTGCCGGCCGGAAAACCTTCGTGGTGATCTGGACCACCACCCCCTGGACCCTGCCCGCCAACCTGGCGGTGGCCTTCCATCCCGACTATCCCTACGCGGCGGTGGAGGTTGCCGGCGAGGTGTGGCTGCTCGCCGAGGGGCTGGTGGAGGAGGCGTTTGGCAAGTTCGGCATCGAGGAGTACAAGATCCTCGCCACCTTCTCGGCCACGGGCCTTGAGAATCGCAGGTGCCGGCATCCCTTCCTGGAGCGTGAGTCGCTGCTGGTGCTCGCCCCCTACGTCACCCTGGAAAGCGGCACCGGCTGTGTTCATACCGCCCCCGGCCACGGTCGCGACGACTATATGACCGGCCTCCGCTACAACCTGCCGGTGCTGTCGCCGCTGGATAACGGCGGCTGCTTCACCGACGAGGCCGGACCCTACGCCGGGATGAGGATCACCGACGCCAACCGGCCGATCTGCGACGATCCCGCCGCCCGCGGCCTGCTGGTCAAGGAATCGAAGCTCGGCCACAGCTATCCCCATTGCTGGCGCTGCAAGCAGCCGGTGATCTTCCGGGCCACCGAGCAGTGGTTCATCTCCATGGACAACAACGATCTGCGCGGCAAGTCGCTTGCCGCCATCAAGGGGGTTGCCTGGACGCCCCGATGGGGCATGGAGCGGATCTACGGGATGGTCGAGGGGCGGCCCGACTGGTGCCTTTCGCGCCAGCGCGCCTGGGGTGTGCCGCTCACCGTCATCTCCTGCGGGCAGTGCGGCCGGATCATGAACGACGAGAAGGTCGCCGAGCGGATCGTCGCCTCCTTTATCAAGGATGGCGCCGATGCCTGGTTCAAGCACGAGCCGGCCCAGTATCTCGAGCCGGGTGCTGCCTGTCCGGACTGCGGCAGCGGCGATTTCGTGCGGGAGGAGGATATCCTCGATGTCTGGTTCGATTCCGGGGTGAGTTATGCGGCGGTATGCGAGGAGCGCGGCGAACTCTCCGCGCCGGCCGACCTCTATCTCGAGGGCAGCGACCAGCA
>DHYT01000029.1 GCA_002415465.1 Desulfobulbaceae bacterium UBA5123 | reverse complement strand
GCGAATACTTGATGGCGTTGCTCAAAAGGTTGTCTACGGCCTGGCCGATCTTCTCGGGGTCGAACAGAAAGGGCGGCAGGGCGGACAACCTGCTGGCGATGCGGATATCCTTGCGGGAGGCCATGGTCTCGGCCATGGCGATTCGGCGGCGGACAAGCTGTCGCAGGTCTCCCGCGCTGGGGCGCAGGTTGAATTTGCCGCTTTCGATATGGGCAACGTCCAGCAGATCGTTGAGCATGGTCAGCAGTTCCTCGCTGGCGCTGTGGATCATGGTCAGAAATTCCTTCTCCGAGTCCTCGTCCATGCCGCCCCCGAGCAGCATCTCGCTGAAGCCGCGGATCGCCACCAAGGGGTTGCGCAGGTCATGGGCGGCCATGCCGAGAAATTTGTTCTTCAACTGGTTGAGCTGGAGCAGCTCCTTTTCCGCCTGGGCGTATTTCAGCACCAGTTCCTTCCAGAGACCTTGGTTAATGGACTGATCGGTGCGGTCGGCGCGTTGGGTCAGGACAATGGAGGCAAAGCGGTCGAGCAGCGCCTCGCCGGTATTCTCGCCGCCGGCGGTGGTGGTCAGAAAGGCGATGGTTTCATCCATCCTTGCCCTCCTTGAGCAGGTAGTCGATGCCGACATCCTCCATGCGCCGCAGAAAGGCGGCAATGGTGGCGATATCCTGCCGGTTGGTGATCACCAACCCGTGCTGCGGGGCGATTATCGACGGGTCGACGGCCATGATGTTGTCCACCGCGTGGCGCAGGGCCTTGGTGGAGGTCATGATCATGCGATGAAAGCGATGGATGCTCGACAGCCGGCAACGGTGTTTGCCGGTGGCGCAGTCGGGCTGCTCGCGCAGCGGGACAGGGTCGGTGCAGGTGTGACAGGCGTCGGGCAGGGAGAGTAAAAGTTCGAAGTTATCCTGGCCGTGGCTGTAACTGCCGAAGAGATCGCTTGAAAAAAGGATGCCGCTTTTTTCGTCATAGGTGACAAAGCTGCCCGGGGCATGGGAATACGGGGTGGGGATGAAGCGCAGGGTTCGGCCCGAGGCGAACACCAGCTTCCGGCCAAGGCTTTCCATGCAGGTCAGGCGGGTACGGACGGCATAGTGGCGGATAAAGACGTTGTTTTCCTGCTGGGAGATGATCTTGAGATCGGGGCGGTCGATGATGTCTTCCAGGTTGGGGATGGAGCCGCACAGGTCGGGGTCGTAATGCTGGTAGAGCAGGGTGGAGATGGATGAGGGGGGGAGCCCGGTCTGGAGGACCTTCATCATCACCGAGGCGAAATCCGGACGGCTGCCGCCGTCGATGAGCACGGCTTCGTCGTTGTCAATGATCAGGTACGGGTTGGCCTGCAGGCCGATTTCCGGGTTGCTGACCCCGACCCAGTAAACGTCGTCGGCAATCTTGATCGGACGGTTGAAGTTGAGGTTCAGGTTGGAGATGGCGGTCATGGCGTATCGGTCCCAGGTTGCATGCACAGTTCCGGAAAGATGTTTGTGGTGGTTATTTTGCCAGAACCGGAGTGGCAAAGGCAACGCTCAATCTGCTTCCGTCTCCATGCACCAAGGTGGCGCGCGCGGCAACCCTCGTCGCCTGGATTAAAGATGCATGGCCTCAATATCTGACGCACATCTTAACAAACTATTTGAGTGATTACAACGGGGAGGAATCGGCGGCCAAGGGGATGGGGCCACCGCGTTGGGCGAGGTGGTTGCGGGGATGCCTTCTGTGTTGTCGCAAGACCTGACCCCGGCGATGACAGACCCCGGCGATGAGCTCGGTTAACTGGGCCAGTTGCGCCATTGCGGCGGTGTTGGCGGTGGTCATGGGCCTTTCTTCAGGGCGAGGCCTTCGGTAAGGGGGCGGCGAGGGAGGCGATGGTGCGGAAAAGGATGCGCTCTGCGGGCGGGAGTCCATTCATGTCGCAGAAATCGTGATTGATGGCGGCGAGTTGGTCGTTGAATGGGTCCATGAAGAGGAGGTTTTCCTCGCTGAAGGGGTATTCCTCGTCCGCCGGGAAGTTGATGGGGCAAGCGGAAACCTCGATGACCTCCCGCTCGTGGTCGATATAGGCGATTGCCAGCCCCTGGCTGCGGCAGATCAACGGCCGGTGCGGGTAGATGGCGCAGAGGTCGTCGAGGAGAAAGGGGCATTGCTCCGTTTCCTGCCCGGCGGTGGCGCGGACGCGGGCGCGGATGGCGGGCGCCAGCGCGGAGAGTGCCTCCTGCATGGCGGCCGCTTCCAGGGGCAGCGCCGAAAAACCCTTGCAGCATTGACTGCAGCCGGGGCGGCATTGCAGCCGTGCGCGGTGGTGCGTGGAGGCAGCGGCGATTGCCGCATCCAGTGCCGTGATCAGGTCTCGATAATTTTGCATGTGCGGTTTCTTGTTTGCGGCTTTTGTCGGCTGTAGCTTTGTGATAAGGTTAAACCGCTTGGACGGAAATGACAACGGCGCCTTTTGCGGCCGGCGTAAAACTTGATCAATGCAAATATGGAGGAATATCTATGAAGGTTGTGGCTTTCTGCGGCAGCGCCCGCAAGGACGGTAATACCGCTGCATTGTTGAACACGGTCCTTGCCGAGTTGAACAGCGCCGGGGTGGAAACCGAGCTGGTGGAGCTGGCAGGCAAATCGGTGCCTGGCTGTATCGCCTGCTACAAGTGTTTCGAGAACAAGGATCACCGCTGCGCGGTGAAGAACGATATCATCAACGACTGTATCGCCAAGATGGAGGCGGCCGACGGCATCCTCCTCGGCTCCCCCACTTACTTCGCCGATCTTTCCGCCTCAATGAAGGCGCTGATCGAACGCTGCGGGATGGTGTCGCGCGCCAACGGCGACATGCTCAAGCGCAAGCTCGGGGCCAGCGTGGTGGCGGTGCGCCGCTGCGGCGCCTCCCATGTCTTCAGCTCGATGAATTACTTCTTTCTCATCGGCCAGATGATCATCATCGGCTCGTCTTACTGGAATATCGGCGTCGGCCGCGCGCCGGGCGAGGTGTTGAGCGACGAGGAGGGGGTCAAGACCATGAAGGATCTGGGCGCCAACATGGCCTGGGCGCTGGAACGGCTCGCCAGATAATATCTTCGGTTCGCCTGATTTTTGAGCCGAGCGGAAAGGCCCATGTCTTCCGTTCGGCGGCCATGTTTTTAGCCGCGTCAACGGCATCCGCCCGCCGCGAGCGGAACCCGGCCGCTTCCGCGCCTCATCGGCACGCGGGGGCGGCCTTTTTTTATCTTCGGTTGAGATTGCACTGGCTGGTGGCGGTGACGGCGTTGTCCAGGTGGCGGAAGAAGCGTTGCGCCTCCTCCCGCAGCGAGTCGCTCTGGAGCATCTGGTCGTAGACGCTGAGCAGCTTGGTTATCACGTGCAGCAACTCATCGTCGGCGAGCCCGCCGATTTCTTCCCAGATGTCATCGGGTGATTTCATGCGTCATCCCCTGTTTGTTGATGGTCAGCCGGCGGCGTTGACCAGAAAAAGGCTGAGCGGCGGGTAGTAGGTGATTATCGCCAGGGTAATGAGCAGCAGGGCCAGAAAGGGCAGGGTGGCGACATAGAGTTGCGCCACCGGCTTTTCGAAGCGGTAGCTGGCGAGGAAGAGGTTGAGACCCACCGGCGGCGTGCAGTAGCCGATCTGGAGGTTGGTGAGAAAGATGATCCCCAGGTGGATGAGATCGACGTCGTAGGCGGTGGCAATGGGGATGATCAGCGGCACCACCAGGACCAGGGCGGAAAAGATGTCGAGCATGGAGCCGACGATGAGCAGGAAGACATTGAGCAGCAGCAGGAAGGTGTACTTGCTGGAGATATACTGCCGGATCAGTTCGAAGAGGCGGGTGGGGACCTCCTGATCGACGAGGAAGTTGGTGGTGGCCATGGAGGCGGCGAGCACCACCAAAATGCCGCCGAACAGCACCATGCTCTTGACCATGATCGCCGGCAGCTGCCGGAGGGAGACATCGCGGTAAATCGCCAACTCCACGATCAGGACATAGAGGGCGGTCACCGCCGCCGCCTCCCCGGCCACGAAGAAGCCGCCGTAGATCCCGCCAAGCACAATCACCGGCAGCGGCAGTTCCCACGCCGCCTCCCGCAGGGCCTTGCCGATGCTCGAGGCCGGGTGTTGCGGCCGTTCCCTCTTGGCGCCGCGTCCCGCCACCATGCTGTAGCCGCCAAGCAGGGCAAGCATCAACAGGCCCGGCAGGATGCCGGCGAGAAAGAGCTGGTCAACCCGTGTTTCCGCCACTACCCCGTAGAGGATCAGCGGCAGGCTGGGGGGGAAGAGCAGTCCGAGGCTGCCCGAGGAGGTGAGGAGCCCCAGGGAGAATTTCTCCGAGTAGTTGTCCTGTATAAGCGCCGGCAGCAGCAGCCCGCCCACCGCGAAGATGGTCACCCCGGAGGCGCCGGTAAAGGCGGTGAACACCGCGCAGACCATCAGCGAGATTACCGCCAGCCCGCCCGGCATCCAGCCCAGCAGGGCGTGGGTGAGGTTGAGGAGCCGTTTTGAGGTGTTGCTCTCGGCGAGCATGGTGCCGGCAAAGATGAAGAGCGGCAGCGACAGCAAAAGCGGCGTGTCGGCAAGTCTGGACATCTCGATGATCACCACCGACGGATTGATCTCCACCGAATGGAAGGAGAGCAGGGCGAGCGCGCTGATCACCACGAAGAGGGGGCTGCCCAGGAGCGCGGCCAGGATGGCGAGGAGTTTGAGCAGGGTCATTGTTTCTCCGGTGGGCACGGACGGGAGTCGGTGGCGATGGCGATCGCCCCGGTCACGGCGCGGATCAGAAATCGCACGCAGATCAGGGCGAAGGCGATCGGGAAGGCCAGGTTCAAAACCCAGGAAGGGATGCCGAGCAGGGCGCGGCCGCCGTAGGCGGCCTCCTCGGTCACAAAGAGGATGGCCGCGTGGGTAAGAAAGCCGCAGACCACGGCGGCGAAGAGATTGATGGCGACCCGCAGCCAGGGCTGCACCTTCTGCGGCAGCAGGAAGGAGGCGACATCGATGGAGATGTGCTTGCCGTGTCCGGTTGCCGCCGCCGCCCCGAAGAGCCCGGCCCAGAGGACCATGTGGCGCAGCAGGGGGTCGGCCCACATGAGGCCCGAGTTGCACAGCGCGCGGAGCAGGATCTGCACGCAGGCAAGCCCGATCATCGCGGTCAGCAGCAGGCAGAGAAAGAGTTCTTCCAGCCGGACGCACCATTGCCCGCAACGGTTGAAAAAAGCCCTGCTGCCGTCGGGAAGCATCCGCATATCAGGGTTGCGTCCGGGGAGACGCGCTCCGGTAAGCGCTTATCTCGTTGATCAGCGTCTCGTAGATCCGCTTTGAAAAGGCGGTGCCGATCAAGGCGTCGACGGTGCGCTGCCGGTTGGCGCGGAGGGCGGTGATCGCGTCCGGGGTGGCGCTGACCAGGCTGATGCCGTTTTCCTTCAGCACGCGCAGGGCGTCGCTGTTGCTCTTGCGGGTGTCGTTGACCAGGTTGGAGAAGTTGTTGGCGGCGGCCTGCTCGATGAGCCGCTGGTGGCCTGCCGGCAGTTTCCGGAAGGCGCGGTCATCCAGTACCAGCGCCCCGTAGGAGTAGCCGAAGGGGATGTCGGTGATGTATTTGGTGCGGGTGAACCATTGCAGGACGATGGAACCGTAAAATGCGTTGAAAACGGTGTCGATCATCCCGGTCTGCAGGGAGGTGAGCACATCGGGGATCGACAGCGGCATGGGCACGATCCCCAGTTTTTCAAGATAGGTCTTGCTGATCGGATCCCCTTCCGGCACCCAGCATTTTGCCTGCCGGAGTTCGTTGACGGTGGTGAGGGGCCTGGTGGACATGGTGTAGATGAATCCCACCTCGGTGGTGGCGACGAGCTTGAGCCCCTTTTCGGCAAAGGCTTGCTGCAAGAGCGGCCAGAGCTTGGCCCAGGCCCGGTCGACCTCGGCGTAGGAGTCGAACAGGAAGGGGATGCCCAGCACCCGGAAATCCGGGACGATTTCGCCGATGCCGGTCATGGTGAAGCCGCCGCCCTGCAACTGGCCCGCCCGCATCTTGCGGTACATGGACCGGTCGTCACCCATTACGCCGCCGGAATATACCTTGAAGGCGATCTCGCCGTTGCTCTTGGCCGTCACCTCCCGGGTGAACTCGTTGAAGCGGTTGGCCCAGACACTTCCATCCGGCGCCAGCGAGGCGATCTTCAGGGTGTATTTCGGCCCGGCGTGGGCGACGCCGGCGGGAAAAGAGAGCCAGCCGGAGAGGAGGAGGGCCACGGTAAGAGCTAAGGTGAAACGCGGGTTCGGCATAGTGTCTCCGTTAGAAAAACGTATCGATTTGCGCAAGGAGCTGGCGCGCTTTCATTTTAGCCAGACTGTTGCTCGCTTTCAAGTGCGGCGTGGCGTCAAGGGGAGCGGCCAGCACTTCTTCCAGCAGGCTTTGGAAGAGCTCGCGGTCGAACATCTGCCGGGCGTAGGTTTCGGCAAAGGTGACCTGGGTGGTGAGGAATTGGCGGCGGCCCAAGGCCAGCGCCCGTTCGAAATGCGCGCGGCTGGCGGCGGGATTGCCCCCGAAGAGGGCGGGCTTGGCGCCGTAAAGCGCGCCCAGAAAGAGGTGGGCCGAGCCGTGGTGGTAGGATTCGTCCAGTTCCAGAACCCGGGCCATGATCGGCTCAATGCGGGTGAGGGCGGCAAGGGCTTCGGGCGAGCCTTGCTGGAGACGCATCCAGACCGCCCAGCCGTATCCGCCCCAGAAGAGGACGCCGGCATCCTCGGCGCTCACCTGGGCGAGCAGGAGTTTCATCTCCTCAGGCCCCGCCTTGTCAGCGCCGGCAAGGGCCGGGATGGTGGCGAGCAGGGCCTGCGCCAGTTCCCGGCCACGTTCGGCGTAGTTGCACGCCTGCTCGGTTTCCTGGAACTGGGCCAGCAGCATCGCGTAGGAGGCATACGCCTTGGCGCCGGCGGTCAGCAGGGCCCGGTCGTCGGGATCGTTGGCCAGCAGACCGTCGATGAGCAGCAGCAGCGATGGGGTGCCGTCGTGCAGCAGATCCAGGTTGGACTGCTGTTCAAGGGAGCGGGTAAATGGGTCGAGCATCGGATCGACAAGCAGGGAGGAGCAGCCTGAGAGAGCGAACAGGATGAGCGAGCAGAGCAGGATTTCGGTCTTGCGGCGGATGGTTGGTTTGGGCACCGGCTGATTCCCATGGGCAAAAGGGGTTGGGCGACAGGTCGCCTGGCGCCGGCAAGGTCCCGGCGATTCTTGCTTAACAGTATCGCAAAGAGCCGGGCGCGGTAAATAGAAATTCTTGTCGGTTTTTTGTTGTGCGCCACTTCGTCTATCCCGGTGGTTGCGGTGAAAAGGTTGTGGCGGGTTGGGCGCTCCGGCGGGGGGGGGTGGTTGGGTTAGGGTGGCTAACGGCCCCCCCCCCGAGGGGGGGGGGGGGGGGGGGGAGGGGGGGGGCCAGGGGGCCCCCCGGCGGCGCCCGGGGGGGGGGGCCCCCCCGGGCCCCCCCCGGGGCGCCCCGGCGCGCCCTCGCCGCCCGCAAGAAGGAAGCCTCCTGAGCCGTGCACCACGATTCCATCGACCGCTACGCCGGCGACTTCAGCCCCGTCCACCGCCTGGACGCCCGGGCGAAACTCCTGGCGGTCCTGGCGTACACCGCCGCGGCCGTCAGCGAGCCCCGCCAGGAAGTCGCCGGGCTCCTGCCCTACCTCGTCCCCCCGCTCGGCCTCATCCTCGTCTCCGGCGTCCCCGCGGGCTTCGTCCTCAAGCGCCTCCTGGTGATCTCCCCCTTCGTCCTGGCCGTCGCGGCCGTCAACCCCCTCTTCGAGACCGCGCCCGTGGAGGTGACGGCCGGCCCCTGGAGCGCCACGGTCCGCGCCGGCTGGGTCACGGCGGCGTCGATCTTCCTCAAGTTCCTCGTCTCCGCCCTCGCCCTCCTGGCGCTGGCCACCACGACGAGACTCTCGCGCGTGGCCGGCGCCATGTCCGCCCTGGGGCTGCCGCGGATCCTCGCGATGCAGGTGACGATCCTCTACCGCTACCTCTTCCTGGTGGTGGACGAGTTCGAGCGGCGGCGCCGGGCCGCGGAGGCGCGCACCGTGGGCCCCATCGGCGTGGCGGCGCGGGCACGGCTCTCGGGCTCACAGCTGGCGGGCCTCTTCTCTCGGTCCCTGGAACGCGCCGAGCGCGTGAGCCAGGCCATGGCCGCCCGCGGCTTCGACGGGAGCCTCCCCCGGACCCCCGGCGAGCGCCTCCGCCTCGCCGACGCCGCGTTCCTGGCCGCCGCCCTCGCCCTCGCGGCGGGCGATCTGCTGCGGAGCCTCTGGACCTGACATGCCTCCCCTCATCGAAATGGAAGGCGTCCGGCACGCGTACCACGACGGCCTCGAGGCCCTGCGGGGGATCGACCTCCGCATCGAGGCGGGGGAACGCGTGGCCCCCCTGGGCCCCCACGGCGCCGGGGAGGCCACCCTCCCGCCGGGGCCCCCCCGCCCCCCCCCCC
>DHYT01000119.1:8886-10143 GCA_002415465.1 Desulfobulbaceae bacterium UBA5123 | reverse complement strand
CATGGGCAGGATGGCGGCGATGACCGCCCAGGTGGCGAGGATGGTGGGGTTGCCCACCTCGATCACCGCCTCCACCGCCACCGCGGTCAGCGATTTGCCGCGATTGGAGGCGAGTCGCATGTGGCGGACGATGTTTTCCACCACCACGATGGCGTCATCCACCAGGATGCCGATGGAAAAAATCAGGGCGAAGAGGGTGATCCGGTTGAGGGTGTAACCGTACAGATAGAACAGGAGCAGGGTGAGCGCCAGCGTCGAGGGGATCGCCAGCATGACGATGGTCGATTCCCGCCAGCCCAGAAAGAAGAGGATCAGCACCGCCACCCCGAAGACGGCGATGCCCATGTGGAGCAGGAGCTCGTTGGATTTTTCGGCGGCGGTTTTGCCGTAGTCGCGGGTGACGCTCACCGTGACGTCGTTGGGGATCAGCGTTCCCTTGAGGCTGTCGATCTTGGCCAGCACCGTGTCCACCACGCGCACGGCGTTGGCGCCGGGCCGCTTGGCAACCGACAGGGTTACCGCCGCCTCGTCGCCGTCGCCGCCGGACTTGCCATAGAGGACGTAGGTGTCGGGTTCCTCCGGGCCGTCGGTGACGGAAGCAACCTCGTCGAGATAGACCGGTTTGCCGCCGAAGACGCCGATCACCACCCGCCCGATCTCTTGGGCGGAGGAGAGGAAGTCGCCGGTCTGCACCAGTATTTCCTTGTTCATCGACAGCAGGGCGCCGGACTGGGTGCGACGGTTGGCCTGCTGGAGATGCAGGGCGATGTCGTCCGGGGTGAGATGGCGGGCGGCCAGGGCAATGGGGTCGAAGGCAACCCGCACCTGTCGCCGGCTGCCGCCGATGATCTTTGTTTCGGCCACATCGAAGATGCTCTTCACCGAGTCGTCAACCTGGGCGGCGAGCCGTCGCAGGGTGAAGGAGTCGTAGCCCGGTCCGTGAAAGGTCAGGGCCAGCACCGGCACGTCATCGATGGTGTGGGGTTTCACCAGCGGCGGTGAGACACCCTTGGGGATGCGGTCGAGGTTGGTGGTCAGTTTCTGGTTGAGCTGGACCACGGACTTGTCCGGGTCCTCGCCCACGTAGAAGCGGGCCACCAGCATGGCGCGGCCGGGCATAGAGGTGGAATAGATGTATTCGATGCCCGGCAGTTCATAGAGCAGTTTCTCCATGGGGATGGTGACCTGCTGCTCCACTTCCTTGGCGGAGGCGCAGGGCATGGACACCAGCACGTCGATCATCGGCACCTTGATCTG
>DHYT01000119.1:0-8868 GCA_002415465.1 Desulfobulbaceae bacterium UBA5123 | reverse complement strand
ATCTGCGGCTCCTCCTCGCGGGGCAGCAGCACAATGGCCATCAAGCCCAGGAGCAGGGAGGCGATGAGGCCGATGGCGGTGAGTTTCGAGTCGACGAAGGTCGCGGCCATGCGGCCGGCAAACCCTGGCTGTGAAGGGGGGGCGGGGTGATTGCTCATGGCTTGATGTCGAGGGGTTGTCCGTCGGCGAGGTGGCTATTGTTTGTAATCACCACCTGTTCGTCCGGGTTGAGGCCGGAGAGGATCTCCACCATCTCGCCCCGGCGTTGGCCGATGCGCACCAGCCGGAGTTCGGCCTTGTTGTCGCGGGCCACGAAGACCCGGTCCATCTGGCCGAAGGGGAGCACCGCCGCCGCGGGTATGAAGAGGGTCTGGGCGCCGTCGCCGGCAAGGGCGATGCGGGCGAACTGACCGGAGCGCAGTTTGGGCGAGGGGGCAAGGTCGATCTTCATCTGGGCGGTGCGCGAAGCCGGGTCGGCCGCCGGCGCCACTTCGGCGACAACGCCGGTGGCGTCGAGATCGGCGGCCTGGATGTGGACCGGCAGCCGGTCGCCGGGATGGATGTTCACCATCAGGGATTCCGGCACGTCGGTGACGATCTGCAGCCGGCGGTTGTTTTCAAGGACCAGAAGCGGCAGGCCGGGGGTGGCAAGGTCGCCGGCGTTGGCGGATTTTGCGGTGATCTGGCCGGCAAAGGGGGCGGTGATGTTGGCATAGCCGGCCAGGGTTTTGGCCTCGCGGTAGCCGTCCTCTGCCATGCGATGCGCTTCTTCCATGGTTTTGACCGTTTCCGGGGTGGAGGCGTTCTTGGCGAGCAGGCGGCTTTCCCGGTCAAGGTTGCGTTTGGCTTGTTCCAGTTGCGTACGCGCCTGGCTGAGCTTGGCTGCAATCTCGTCGGCATGGATCTCGACCAGCAGCTGTCCCGCCTTGACCGACGAGCCAAGCCCCACCGGCATCCTGGCGATGGTGCCGGTGACCTTGGCGGCGATCACCGCCCGGTCCGTGGGGGTCACGGTGCCGAGCACCTCAATCTGCGCCCCGGCCGCGTTGAGGCGTACCGGCGCGATTTTTACCTGTGTGGCGGCGAGGGCTTTGTCCCGCGGCGCGGGGTCATGTTTCTCACCCTTGCAGCCTGGCAGCATCAACAGCGCGCAGGTCAGGGCGATGGCGTATGTGTGCAGTCGCGGCATGGTTAGTTTCCGCCTCCATTATGCTGGTTGCTTTCCGTCGTGGCCGGCCCGGTCGGCTCATCAAATTGCCCGAGCCCCATTGCCCGGCGCAGATCGGCGATTGCGATGCGGCGGCTGGCCTTGGCCTGTGTTTGGTGGACACGGGCGTCGGTGAGCCGATTTTCTACGTCGATAAGGTCGGCGGAGAGGACGACTCCCTCCTTGAAGCGCTCCCGGTTGATCTGGGCGTTCTCAAGGGCCAGTTCCTCCATCTTGCCGGTGACCGCCAGCCGTTCATCGGCTTGGATAAGGGCGAGCCGCGCCTGTTCCACCTCAAGCGAGATGGCGAGATCGAGCTTGCGGCTCTGTTCGCGGGCCTCGTTCAGACGGCTCTGCGCCTCGGCCACCATCGCGCCGGTGCGGTTGCCCTCAAAAAGGGTGTAGTTCAACCGCACCCCGGCCAGCCATGAATTTCCGGAGCCATGCAGGGTGTCATACCCCTTGTCTGACTGATAGGAGGCAAAGGCGTCGGCGGTGGGGTAGCGGCTTCCTTCCGCCTGCCGCAGGCGGGCCGTGGCGGCACGGATGAGGGCGTCGATGCCCTGTAGTTCGGGACGGGCGGCATAGCCTGCCTCCTCGGGCGGGGTGACGGCTTGGTCCTGCAGCGGGTCGAGGGTCGCCGTGCTTCCCTTGAGGCCAAGGAGGTTGCAAAAACCGCGCTTGGCAAGCTCCAGGCCGTGCCGGGCGACAATGAGGTTCTCCCGCGCGTTGGCCTCCTGCACCTCAAGGTTGAGCAATTCGGTGCGCAGCAGCGCCCCGGCCTCAAAACGCGCCCTGGCCACCGCCAGCGAGGCATTGATGGCATCCACCTGTGACTGTCGGGACTGCACGGTCTCCTCGGTCTGCACAATGGTGAAAAAGGCGCGCACCACCTCGAAGCCAAGCCGTCCCCGCAGGGCTTGGTAGTCTTCGGCGGCGGCCTCGGCGCCGGCCTTGGCGGCGGAGAGGCCGGCCAGATCCCGCCCGCCGTTGTAGAGTCGATACTCGATATTGGCGGCCAGGTTGAGATCGTCGGTGCGGCCGGGGTCGTTGAAGTTGATGGCCTGGTTGAACTCGCCCAGGGTGAGGATGTTGCCGAAGGAGTACATGGGGTTGTCGGTCTGGCTGTACTGGCCGCTTACCCCGACCCGTGGGTAGAAGGCGGCGCGGGTCTGCTGCACCAGGGCGCGGGCGGCGTCGATGCGCTGTCGGGTGATGCGGCTGTCCGGGCTGCTCTCCAGGGCGAACCGCACCGCCTGCCGCACAGTCCAGACCTCTGGCGTCGGCTGGTCCCCGGCCGCGGCCACCAGCGGCGTGAAGGCGATGAGCAGATAGAGGGCAAGGGCGTACAGGGGTGTTTTTCCGGTCGGCATGGCGGTGGGTATCTGGTCTGCGTTAAATTTCATGGGGCATGGTTCCAATATCTTGATCCGTGTCGGCGCCGCAACGGCTCTTGGCGGCAGGCTGCAGGGAGGCGCGGCAACCGCTTTTACATCCTAACTATATCTACACCAAGCGGCACCCCCGTAAAAGCTCTTTTTCAAGTCTGTCAGGGTATCGCGACCCGTTGTCCGGGAGCCTTCTGACGCGCATGCTAACGGGAGCAGGTGTTAGCATGGGACGGTATGCAGGCATTAAACTAAATACTTAACTTGATTGCAACCAAGATAATGTCTTTCCTTGAAAAGACAAGGGGGTATTTTTTTTAGTGATCGTTTGCGGCCATGGCCCTGGTGATATAGCCCATCAGGTTGTAAATCAGCCGGGCGGCGGTGAAATCGGCGGCATGCAGGGAATCGATGGGGGCGAGTTCGACGACGTCGAAGCCGATGACGGTGCGCGAGGCGGTGATGGCGGCGAGGCAGTCCATGGCCTGCCACCAGGTGAGGCCGCCCGGTTCCGGGGTGCCGGTGGCGGGCATGATGGAAGGGTCGAGGCCGTCGACGTCAAAGGTGATGTAGACCTTCTGCGGGAAGTCGGCGGGCAGCAGTTGCCCCGGCACACCGTGCCGCCCGATCCGGTCGGCATCGTAATGGGGGATGGCGCGACTCTTCCGCAATTCCACCTCGGGCGGGGAGAGGGCGCGAACGCCGATCTGCAGCAGGGGCAGATTCATATCGAGCGCGCGGCGCATGACGCAGGCGTGGCTGAATGGGTCGCCCTCGTAGGTGTCGCGGAGATCGGCATGGGCGTCGAACTGGATCACCCCAAAGGTCTCGCCCGCATCCCGCAGGGCCTTCAGCGCCCCGTAGGTGACGGTGTGTTCTCCGCCCAGCAGCACCGGAATCCTGCCCATGGCCGCCACGTGGGCAACGGCGGTTTCAATGGCTTCAAGGGTGGCGGCGGGCGGCAGGGTGTGGATGCCCTGCTCGCAGGGGCAGCTCGCGCCGTCGTAGGCTTCCAGTTGTCCGGAGGCGAGGATGATGGCCTCCGGGCCCTGGGCGGTGCCGCCGCCGTAGGAGACGGTTTTTTCGTAGGGGGCCGGAATCACCTGGAACAGGCATTGCTCCGGGGCAAGATTCGGGATTTCCGAATCGAGGAAACGGTTGGCGCGCGGGTGGTCCATCAGGAAAGTCTCCCCTTGAAATCCTCGTAGCCGAAGGCGCGGACGGTCTTCAGGGCGTTGGTTTCCGAGTTGTAGAGCATGATCGCCGGGTGCTGGACGCCGTTGAACATGGTGGTCTTGACCATGGAGTAATGGCCCATGTCTTCGAAGATCAGTTGATCGCCGGTGTTGAGAGGCCGGTCGAAGGAGTAATCGCCGATCACGTCGCCGGCGAGGCAGCTCAGGCCCGCCAGTCGATAGGTGTACGGCTTCTCGTTTGGCTTCCCGGCCCGCCGCGCGGGATCGGGAAACAACTCGCCGGCGGCCGCGCAGATGTTCGGCCGATAGGGCATCTCCAGCACATCGGGCATATGGGCGGTGCAGGAGACGTTCAAAATGGCGATTGCCATCTCGTTCTGCACCACGTCCAACACCTCGGCGGTGAGGACGCCGGCATGGAGGGCCACCGCCTCGCCGGGTTCGAGGATCACCCTGACCTTGTATTTTGCCTGGAAATCGTTGATCAGCCGACAGAGCAGATCGATATCGTAATCGGCGCGGGTGATGTGGTGGCCGCCGCCGAAGTTGACCCACTCAAGCCCGGTGAGGTACGGGGCGAAACTTTCCTCAACCGCCGTCAGGGTGCGGGCCAGGGCATCGGCGTTCTGTTCGCAGAGGGTATGGAAATGCAGGCCGCTGATCCCGGCAAGCGATTGTCCGGCGAAATCCGCCGCCCTGATCCCCAACCGCGACTTGGGGGCGCAGGGGTCGTAGATGGCGTGATCCTGGGTTGAACATTCGGGGTTGATGCGCAGGCCGCATTTGATCAGGGCCGGGATTAAATGCGCGTAGCGTTGCCACTGGGCAAAGGAGTTGAAGTCGATCTCGTCGCACACCTCGACCAGTTCGAGGATATCGCCTTCGCTGTAGGCGGCGGCAAAGGCATGCACCTCGCCGCGGTACTCCTCGCGGCCCAGGCGTGCCTCCCACGGGGAACTGGCGCAGACCCCGTCGAGATATTCGCGCACCAGCGGCGCCACGCTCCACATGGCAAAGCCCTTGAGGGCGAGGAGGATCGTGCAGCCGGTCCGTTCCTTGACCCGGGCCAGGGTTTCAAGGTTGCGGCGCAGCCTCACCTCGTCGACGATGAAGGCGGGGGTGGGGAGATGCATCAATCTTGCAGCTCCACGACCTTCCACGGCAGGCCGTAGGCGTTGAGGGCATCCATGAACGGGTCGGGATCGAGCTGCTCGATGTTGAAGACCCCTTGCCCGCGCCAGTGGCCGGCAAGCATCATCTTGGCCCCGATCATCGCCGGCACGCCGGTGGTGTAGGAGATCGCCTGGGACCGCACCTCCCGGTAGCACTCCTCGTGGTCGCAGATGTTGTAGATGTAGTAGGTCTTTTTTGCGCCGTCCTTGACGCCGGTGACCTTGCAGCCGATGCAGGTCTTGCCCTTGGTCAGCGGCCCCAGCGAGGCGGGGTCGGGCAGCAGCGCCTTCAGGAACTGCAGCGGCACGATCTTTTGCCCCTGGAATTCCACCTCGTCGATGCGGGTCATGCCGACGTTGCCCAGCACCTCCAGGTGCTTGAGGTAGTTGTCGGAAAAGCTCATCCAGAAGCGGGCCCGCTTGAGCCCCGGAATGTAGCGCGCCAGCGACTCAAGCTCCTCGTGGTACATGAGATAGATGTTCATCGGTCCGAGGTTTTCCGGCTGCTCGAATTTTTCTTTTACCGACAGCGGCGCGGTTTCAACCCATTCGCCCTCCTGCCAGTAGCGCCCCTTGGCGGTGACCTCGCGGATGTTGATCTCGGGGTTGAAGTTGGTGGCGAAGGGCTGGCCGTGGTCGCCGCCGTTGCAGTCGATGATGTCGATGTAATGGAGCTCGTCCAGGTAATGCTTCTGCAGGTAGGTGCAGAAGACACTGGTCACGCCCGGATCAAAGCCGCTGCCCAGCAGGGCCATGATCCCCTTCTCCTTGAAGCGGTCCTGATACTCCCACTGCCATTTGTATTCGAACTTGGCGGTGTCCGGGTGTTCGTAGTTGGCGGTGTCGAGATAGTCGACGCCGGTCTCCAGGCAGGCGTCCATGATGGTCAGATCCTGGTAGGGCAGGGCCAGGTTCATCACCAGATCGGGCTTGTAGGAGCGGATCAGGGCCACCAGCTCCGGTACGTTGTCCGCGTCGACCCGCGCGGTCTGGATCGGGCGGGGGAGGGTGCTTGCGATATCGTCACACTTGGATTTGGTGCGGCTGGCCAGCATGATCTCGCTGAACACCTCCGGGAGTTGGGCGCATTTGCGCACCACCACCGCGCCGACGCCGCCTGCGCCGATAATCAATACTCTAGCCATGGTCTTCTCCTCCCATCAAACCGGCGGCGCCGGGTGAAAATTATCTTTCGAAGTAGGTATAGCCGCGAAGGCCGTCCTCGAAGGCCCGCATCACCGCGCGGCGTTCGCGGACATTCATCTTCCCCTCGCGCACCGCATGCTCGGCGGTCTGGCGCAGACGGGTGAGAATCGCCTTGGTGTCATACTCCACATAGTCGAGGACATCGGCGACGGTGTCGCCCTCGATCTCCCTGGCATACTCCACGTGACCGTCTTCGTCGATGCGGATGCTGACCACGTTGGTGTCGCCCAGCAGGTTATGCAGGTCGCCCAGGGTTTCCTGATAGGCGCCGACCAGGAAGACGCCGAGGTAGTACTCCTCTTCCGGCAGCAGGGGATGCAGGGCCAGGGTGTGGCTCTCCTCGTGGAGGCTGATGAAGCGGTCGATCTTGCCGTCGGAATCGCAGGTGATGTCGGCGATGATCCCCTGCCGGGTGGGCGCTTCGTTGAGGCGATGCACCGGCATGACCGGGAAGAGCTGGCCGATGGCCCAGGAGTCGGGCAGCGATTGAAAGACGCTGAAGTTGCCGTAGTAGATGTCGGCCAGCCGGTTGGCAAGCCCCTCCAGTTCTTCGGGGACATGCTTCATCTTTTCGCTGTAGCGCAAGACGGTATTCATGATGTACCAGAACATCTGCTCGGCCAGCGCCCGTTCCCGCAGGGTGATGGCCCCGTGCTTGAAGAGCTGCCGGATCTCGTCGCGGTAGTAGAGGGCGTCGTGATAAAATTCCTGGACGTTGCGGGAGTTGATATCGCCGGGGATCTCGAAGAGGTTCTGCAGGAAACGGTGCGAATCCTCGGGCAGTTTCTCCGGCGGCGGATGCGACTCGAAGCGGCTCACGTTGAGGATGTTGAAGAGCAGCACCGAGTAATAGGCCACGGTGGCCCGGCCGGATTCGGTGACCAGCACCGGATGCGCCACCTCGGCCTTGTCCAGGGTGGCCATCACCTGCTCGACGATATCGGCGCTGTATTCGTTGAGGGTATAGTTGCGGCTGCTGCCGTAGTTGGCGTGGGAGCCGTCGTAGTCCACCGCCAGGCCGCCACCCATGTCGAGGATGCCCATGGCCGCGCCTTCCTGCACCAGGCCGATGTAGATCTGGCTCGCCTCGAGCACCGCCGCCCGGATATCCCGGATATTGGGGATCTGGGAGCCGAGATGGTAGTGCAGCAGTTGCAGGCAGTCGAGCATCTCCTTTTCCCGCAGGGTGTCGACGGCATCGATCACCTGGGCGGTGTTGAGTCCGAACACGCTGAACTCGCCGCCGGAATCGGTCCAGCGGCCGCCGGCGTTGCTGGCGAGCTTGATGCGGACGCCCAGTCGCGGGCGGATCTTGAGGGATTGGGAACGCTCGAGAATCAGCGGCAACTCCTCGGGCGACTCGACCACCAGGATGCACTGGAGGCCCATCTTCAGCGCGTAGAGGCTGAGGTCGATGAACTCTTCATCCTTGTAGCCGTTGCAGATGATGTACGCCTCGGGGTCGCGGATAAAGGAGATGGCGGCGATGAGCTCCGCCTTGCTGCCAGCCTCGAGGCCATGGTGGTACTTTTCTCCGAAACGGGCGACCTCGGCCAGCACCTGTTCCTGCTGGTTGACCTTGATCGGGTAGACGCCGCGGTAAACCGATTGGTATCCGGCCTCCTTGATTGCCTTGGCAAAGCTTTCGTGGAGTTGCTGGATCCGGGAGTGGAGGATGTTTTCGATACGGAGCAGGACCGGCATGTCAAGGCCCCGTTCGGTCATCCCGGAGATGATCTCCATCAGGCTCACCGTCGGCCCCTTGCCCTTGCCGGCGGGGCTGACCGTCACCTCTCCCTTGTCGGAGATTCCGAAGTAGCCGCCGCTCCAGTTGCGGATTCCGTACAGTTCCTTGGATTTTTCGCTGGTCCAGCGTTCCAGTGTCTTCGTTTCGATTCTCATTTTTTCATCCGAGGCGCTTTCACCTGCCGCAGGGCAGATGCATCAAGGGTAGTAAGGTTGGTGACGGGCAAGGCAAGGTTGTGGCTTGTTTTTGCCGGCTGCCGCCCAATCTTAGAGAGTGCGGCGGAAAAGGCGAGCATAATATTTTCAGCGGCGCAAAATCACAAGCAAAAAATGACTTTTCCGGTTCAGGGGGTTGCCGGCGGCTGCGCGGCCGCAAGCGGCCTGTTCGGCTCGGGCTGGATCCGCGCGATGGTCGCGGCCAGCTCTTTGAGTTTATAGGGCTTGGCAATCGCATCCGTGAAGCCGTATTGCCGAGGGTTTGCCATGATCGGATCGTTGGAGTAACCGCTGGAGGCGATCATGTTCGCGCGCGGGTCCAGTTCCAGGATGATCCGGCCGGCCTCCTTGCCGCCCATCCCGCCGGGGATGGTGAGATCCATGAGGGCGAGGTCGAATGGCCGCCCATCGGCGATGGCCTGCCGGTAGAGTTCGATGGCCTGGGCGCCGTCCGTGGCGACGGTGGTTTCGTGACCCAGGCTGACAAGCATCCGGGTCGACATCTCCAGGAGCATCTCTTCGTCATCCATGAGGAGGATCCGAAGACGCCGTCCGTCGGTGTTGACGGTGGATGTCTGCGGGGAGCCGGTGGCGGCGGTTGCGTCACCTTCGGCGACAGGCAGCAGGATGGCGAAGGTGGCGCCCTCTCCAACCTTCGACTGGACCGAGATGTGGCCATGGTGCTTGCTGATAATGGAGTGGGTGATGGCCATGCCGAGGCCGCTGCCCTTGCTCTT
>DHYT01000228.1:14236-14549 GCA_002415465.1 Desulfobulbaceae bacterium UBA5123 | reverse complement strand
TCGGAAACCGATACCGAGGTGCTGGCGCACCTAATCGAGGAACAACTCGCCGGTGATCTGGTGGCGGCGGTGCGCAAGGCGCTTCTCCAGGTGGTGGGTTCCTATGCCCTGGGCGTGATGTGGACCGGCGAGCCGGATACCCTGGTCGCGGTCCGCAATCAGAGCCCGCTGGTTCTGGGGGTCAAGGAGGGGGGCGGTTGTCTGATGGCCTCCGATATCCCGGCGTTGCTTCCCTACACCAAACAGGTGATCTTTCTCGACGACCAGGAACTGGCGGTGCTCGGCCGCAACCACTGGCGGGTGGAATCGCTCG
>DHYT01000228.1:0-14210 GCA_002415465.1 Desulfobulbaceae bacterium UBA5123 | reverse complement strand
CATTTCATGCTCAAGGAGATCTACGAACAGCCCCAGGCGATTCTGAACACCTACCGGGGGCGGATCGATCCCGAGACCGGCGCGGTGGACCTGCCCGAGATCGGCCTCGGTGCGGAAAGGTTGCGCGGCATCGAGCGGATCGCCCTGGTGGCCTGCGGCACCTCCTGGCACGCGGCGCTGGTGGCCAAGTACTGGCTCGAAAAATGGGTCGGCATCCCGGTGGAGGTGGACATCGCCTCGGAGTTCCGTTACCGGCGGCTGCTGGTGAACGACAGGGTGCTGGTGATCCCCATCTCCCAGTCCGGCGAGACCGCCGATACCCTGGCGGGACTGCGTCGCGCCAAGGGGATGGGGGCGACGGTGGTCACCATCTGCAACGTGGTCGGCAGCACCATGACCCGGGAGGCGGACGGCGTTATCTACACCCACGCCGGGCCGGAGATCGGGGTGGCCTCCACCAAGGCCTTTACCTGCCAGTTGACGGCCCTGTTTCTGCTGACCCTGTACCTGGGCCGGGTGCGTCAAACCATTGCCGATGCCGAGGCCTTGGCGCTGGCGCAAGGGTTGCTGAGCCTGCCCGCCATGCTCGAAGGCGAGCTGCCGCGCCTGCAGGAGGAGACGGCGGTGATTGCCGAGGAGTTTGCCAAGAGCCGGGATTTCCTCTATCTGGGGCGCGGGGTCAACTTTCCCATCGCCCTCGAGGGAGCCCTGAAACTCAAGGAGATCTCCTACATCCATNNCACGGCCCCATCGCCCTCATCGACGATGAGATGCCCGTCCTTGCCCTGGTGCCGCAGGACGGGGTGTACGAGAAGGTGATTTCCAATGTCGAGGAGGTAAAGGCGCGGCGCGGCCGCCTGATTCTTGTCGGCAGCGCGGGTGATGCAAGCCTTGCCCGCATCGGCGACCGTTGTGTTGCCCTGCCCGCACTCCATGAGGATCTGGCGCCGATTCTGTATACGGTGCCGCTGCAGCTGCTTTCCTACGAGATTGCCTCCCTGCGCGGCTGTGATGTCGATCAGCCCCGCAATCTTGCCAAGAGCGTCACCGTTGAATAGGGGGCGACGCCCCTGCCGGATGAGCGATTGCGCTGTTTTTAGAATGTGAGCCTGTTCCCGTGTCTGTAACTTTTACCCCCCGTAATGCTTTCGCCTCCGCCGGGCGCACGGCCGCGCCGCAACTGCCGCTGGTCTTTCTGCCCGGCTGGGGGTTTGACGGCCGGATTCTGGAGTCGGCCGCCCGCGTGCCCCATTGTTTTGCGCCGGCCGGTTTCATCGATCCGGTCGATCTGATCGAGGATCTGGCCGCGTTTCTCGATGGTGCGGGGCTGGAAAAAATTCGGCTGGCCGGCTGGTCCATGGGCGCGCATCTGGCCCTTGCGTTTGCCGGGGCGCACCCCCACCGGGTGGACTCCCTCTTCCTTTTTTCCATGCGCAAGGCTTGGCCGACCGAGGAGATCGCGGCGATCCGCCGTGATCTTGATGCCGATCCTGCATCCTTCATGCGTTCTTTCTATCGCAAATGTTTCATGGGCGACCGGGCCGGCTATGCCCGCTTTGCCGAAGATTTGCAGGAGCGGTATCTCCGGGAAATGGATTTGCCATTGCTGCATCGCGGGCTCGAATATCTTGAGCACTCGCAACCCGTGACCGGGGGCGGCGTTAAGGATCTGCATCTGTTCCACGGCCGCCGGGACATCATTGCGCCGGTGGCGGAGATGGCTGATCTGCCGGGGGCTGCCGTTGAGATTTTCGAAAAGGAAGGGCATGCGTTGTTTCTGGGGCCAGAGTTTGTCTGGCCGGAGTGCGGCCTGGCGGCACGGAAGGAAACGATCCGGCAGCGTTTTTCGCGGGCGGCGGCGACCTACGATGCCCATGCCGATGTGCAGAAAGAGGTGGCGCGGGAACTGGCGGCGCGACTCCCGGCGGCGCGACTCCCGGCGGCGGCCCCAGCCAGTATTCTTGAGATCGGCTGCGGCAGCGGCAACTACACCGCGCTGCTCGCCGGGCGCTTCCCCGACGCCGAAATCCTGGCCCTCGATTTTGCCTCCGGCATGGTTGCCGCGGCCCGGCGCAGGCTGGGCGAGTCGCCGCGCCTTGCACTGCTCTGCCGGGATGGGGAGGAGTTTCTTGCCACCTCCAGCCGACGTTTTGACCTGGTTACCTCCAACGCCACCCTGCAATGGTTTGACGATCCCCTCGCCGCCCTCGCCCAGATGGCGGGGGCCCTGCATGCATCCGGGATGCTGCTCTGCTCCCTGTTCGGGCCGGAAACCCTCGGAGAACTGGGGCGCGGGATCAGTGCGGTCTGTGGGCATGGGGCGCATCTGCCGCCGCACCGCTTCCCTTCGCTGGCCGATCTGCACACCGCCCTTGCCGGGGCGCTGCCGGAGTTCTCCTGCACCGAGCAACTGGTGCAGCGGCGTTACGGTTCGCTGCGGGAACTGCTGCTGCATATCCGCAAGACCGGCACCAGCGGGTGGCGTTCCGCCTCCCGGCCGTTGTTGACCAAAGAACGGCTGCGGGACCTGGAAGACTGGTTCATGGCCGAGTACGGCGGCTTTCAGGTTACCTATCAGGCGTATCTGGTGCAGGGTCGCAGGCAGGGGGATGGCAATGGCTGAAGGAGCGAAAACGATCTTTGTCGCCGGCACCGGCACCGGGGTGGGCAAGACCTATGTCAGCGGCCAGTTGCTGCGGTTGGCCCGGCAGCGGTGTAACGCCGGCTATCAGAAGTGGGTCAGCACCGGCGGCGAGGTCGCCGAGGATTGGCGGTTTTGCCGGGAGACGGCGGGGTTGTCTCTTGATATGGACGCCCTGGAGCGGGAGGTGCCGTACCGGTTTTCCTATCCCGCCTCGCCGCATCTGGCCGCCGAGCGCGAAGGGCGCGTGGTTGATCCGCAGGTGATCGTGGATCGCTACCACGAAATGGCGGCGGTGCATGACCTGCTCGTTGTCGAGGGGGCGGGCGGTCTGCTGGTGCCGCTCCGGCGGGACCTGCTCCTTATTGATCTGCTGGCGAAGCTTGCGCTTCCCACCCTGCTGGTGGCGAAAAGCGGCCTCGGCACCATCAATCACACCCTGCTCAGCCTCGAAGCGCTGCGGAGTCGAAAGGTCCTGGTGCTGGGAGTGGTTTTCTCCGACGGCGGCGACGATGCCGGCGACGAGGAACTGATCATCGACAACATGCGGGTCGTTGCCGAAAGCGGTAAATGCCAGGTGTTCGGCCGTTTGCGTCGCCACAGGGCAATGGCGTCCGCGCAGGAGGATTTCACGCCCATCGGCGCCGCGATTTTTGATGCCTACGAAAAATCATTCCGTTCTGGTGAGTTATTCTAGGACGTTGTGGCAGGAGGGAACCAGGGATTTGCCGAGTTTTTCATAAATGGAGGCGTGGATTATGAAAAAGGGTTTNNGGGGGATTGTTGGTTTGCTTGGGGTCTGTTTGATGGTCGTTGCCGTTGGCGCGACCGGCCAGATGAAGAGTGTTTCCGTGAAGGAAACCGCGCTTCGGATGGCGCCGATGCCCTTTGGCCGGATTCTTGCGACGTTGCGATATGGAGATCAGGTGACGGTGGAGAAGGAGGTCAATGGCTGGTTGCAGGTGCGGGAGCAGCGCAAGGGCAGCCAGGGTTGGGTGCATCTTTCCGCGTTGACGGGCAAGCGCATTGTCTTGCAAGCAGGAGAGGGCGATGTGGCGGCGGCTGCGTCCGGTGAAGAGTTGGCGTTGGCCGGCAAGGGCTTTAACCGGCAGGTGGAGGCATCGTTCAAGGAGCGCAACCGGGAGTTGGATTACGCCGCGGTTGACCGGATGGAGACTGCTGTCATCTCCACTGCTCTATCGGAAGAATTTATCCGCAATGGTGGTTTGAACGAGTGGGGAGGGGCGGCTAATGCGCAATAATAATGTCGTTTTTCGCTTACAGTGGTTTTTGGCCGGATTGTTGCTGCTTGTCTCCTTGGGCGGATGTGTCACGGCGGCGGATATAGGCACCAGCATTGCCGTATCATCCGGCCTGATGAACGAACGGCAGGCTCGCTCCCTCGCCGAGGCGGCAACCGGTATCGCCAAGGCTTTTACAGATATTACACCGGAGCAGGAGTATTATATCGGTCGGGCCGTGGCGGCCACGGTGGTTGCCGATTATCGACCTTATGATGCGCCGCGGGCGAATCGTTATCTTAATCTTGTTGGTCAGACCCTGGCGCGGGCATCGGATCGTCCCGAGACCTTTGGCGGGTATCGTTTTTTGCTTGTCGACAGTGACGAGATCAATGCTTTTGCCGCCCCAGGCGGCTTGATTTTTGTTTCTCGCGGCCTGATCCGGTGTTGTCGGAGCGAGGACGCCGTGGCCGCGGTGCTTGCCCATGAGATCGGCCATGTGCAGTTGAAGCACGGGTTGCAAGCTATCCAGAAACACAACCTGAACGCCGCCCTGGCAAACATTGCCTTGGCCGGGGCGAGGGAGTTGGGCGGCCCTGAATTGGGCGAGTTGACACAGCTTTTTGAGAGCAGTGTCAAGGATGTTGCCGTCACCCTGATGAATAACGGCTACTCCCGGGATTTTGAGCGGCAGGCGGATGCGGCGTCGGTCACGCTTCTGCAGCGGTTGGGCTATGATCAATATGCCTTGATCGACATGCTCACGGTTATGGAAAAGCAGTTGCCCCCCAAGGGGCCGGGGTTTGCCGCGACCCACCCTTCGCCTGCGGAGCGGATGGCCGAGATCGACAAGGATCTGAAAGAGGTCAAGCGGGCACCGGCATCCGTTGCCCGCCAGCGCAGGTTTGAGTCTGCGATGCGTGGAGTCTGAGGTGCCGACGGGGCGAGTTTTTCAAGGGGCGGCGGTTGGGCTGGCAGCCGGGCTGTTCGCCCTTTTTCTGTGGGGGCAAGGGCTGCTGGGGCCCCTTGAAGCGATTACCTGGCAGTGGCGGGCAGGCTTGTTCGCCAAGCCGGTGGCGACTTCCGCCTCTATCCGCATCATCGCCCTGGATCAGCAAAGTCTCGACTGGGGGAAACGGGAAAACGGGCTTTCCTGGCCCTGGCCGCGTGAGGTGTATGATGTCATTCTCGCCTTTTGTCGCCGGGGTCAGGCCAAGGTGGTCGCCCTTGATGTGTTGTTCAGTGAATCGTCCCTCTACGGGGTTGCCGACGACCAGGCCTTGATCAATGCCTTGGGCAAGCATCGGCCGGTGGTCGGCAGTCTTGCCTTATCCACGGTTGACAGGGGAGAAGGCGGTTGGCCCGACGATATCCATGTTCCCGCTCTTAAACTGGCGGGCGGTTCTGCGCGGCCAGCGCCGCCGCGAGCCGCATCCTTTGCCGGCGGCTCCTTTCCGGTTCCGGAGATTGCCAACAGCTTTACCCTTCTCGCCAATGTTACCTCGATTCCGGATGGCGACGGGGTGTTCCGCCGCGTGCCGCCTCTCACCTATTTCGCCGGGCAGCCGCTGCCCTCTCTGGGGCTGGCGGCGTATCTGGCGGCCAACCCGGCCTCTGCCGGCCTGGCCGTTGGCCCTGATGGGGTGACGGTTGCCGGGAAAATCATCCCCATCGATGCGAATGGTGCCGGTATTCTGCGTTACCGCGGGCCGTCCGGGACCTATCGGACCCTCTCCGCCGCCGGTATTGTGCAGTCTGAGTTGCGTTTGCGAAGCGGCGAAAAACCGGTGATCGACCCGCTGGAATTGAAAGATGCCTATGTCTTTCTCGGTTTGACCGCCCCCGGCCTTTTTGATCTGCGGCCCACCCCCATCGATGGGGTTTATCCTGGGGTGGAAATCCATGCCACCATGCTCGACAATCTTTTAAACGGTGATTTTTTACGTGATGCCCCGCAAGGTGTCACGGCCTTTCTGACCCTGTTCTTTGCCGTTCTTGCCGGGGTGTTGATGCGTTTCTGTCGCACCGCCTGGCAGTCGTTGCTGGTCTGTTTCCTTCTTTCGCCGCTTTCCGTATTGGTAGGTTTTGCAGCCTATCCGGCGGGTTGGTGGTTGCCGGTGGCGGTGATTGCCTTCGGCGTTTTTCTTGCGCTTGGGGGCGGAGCCATTTTGAATTTTGTCGTTGAGGGACGGCAGCGGCGCTATATCAAACGCGCTTTTCAACAATATCTTCATCCGGCGGTGATTGAGCAGTTGGTGTCGCAGCCGGAGCGACTCAATCTGGGTGGGGAGAAGCGGCAGTTAACGATATTTTTTGCCGACCTGCAGGGGTTCAGTTCTATCTCCGAGCAACTCGATCCCGAAACCCTCACCGCTCTGTTGAACGATTTTCTCACTGCGATGACTGATATCATTCAGGGCGAGGGCGGGACAATCGACAAGTATGAGGGCGATGCCATTGTTGCATTCTGGAATGCGCCCTTGGTGCAAAACGATCACGCGCTCCGAGGGGTACGGGCTGCCATTGCCTGCCAGTTGAAGCTCGCTGAACTGCGGCCGGATTTTCGGAGCCGCTATGGACACGATCTCTTCATGCGGATCGGGATCAACACCGGCCCGGCCGTGGTTGGCAATTTGGGGTCACGGCATCATTTCAACTACACCATGCTTGGGGATGCGGTCAATCTGGCCGCGCGTATCGAGGGGATTAACAAACAGTTCGGCACCTACACCTTGATCAGTGAAATGACACTGGCCGCTCTCTCCGACGCGGAATTGCCGGTGCGAGAGATCTCGAGGGTGACGGTGGTTGGGCGAAGTCAGCCAATCAGGATTTATGAGCCATTGGTATTTTCGGGAGAGGCGACGGGCAAGTGGCTTGCCTGTTTTGCCGGCGGGTTGGCGTTCTACTATCGGGGCCGGTTTGCCGAGGCGGGGGATGCTTTTGCCGCCATAGCCGCCGATGATCCGCCGGCCGCGGTTTATGTCGAGCAGTGCCGGCGGCTGTCGGCGGATCCCCCTGCCCATTGGGATGGGGTCTGGCGGCTCACCGCGAAGTAGCGGGCTGCGTTTGCGGCGTTGGCGGAGTACGGCGCTTCTTTTTTAGTTTACTCCACCTGTGCGAGAGGCGGCCGCAATCCGTCGCGGCTATTTCATTATCCATTCCGGCTGGCCGGATCATTTGCCAGACCGGCAGGGATTCCGTCGGTGACGAGCGGCCCGGTCATTGAAAAATCTGGTTGTAATATCCGTCTTGCTGAATTTTAATAATGATATCTTTTTCTTCCACCTAGGGTGAATGCCCCTGCAACACCGGCCGGCTACTCATGTCAGCGGTCGCGAATCTATGATATCACGCGTCGGTGCCCAGCCATGTCTTGTCGCCAGTCACCGCAGATGAAGAACGACCTCCAGGCCTGCATGGCGATCCTCTGCCCCCGCTATCGGACCCTGTTTGTCTCCCTCCTCGTCCTCGGCAGTTGCGCCGGCGGCATCATCTTTCTGGAAAATTCCCTGTTGCAGGCCCTGGTCCAGGAAATCAATCCGGGCTCGGGCGGTGAACGGCCCGCGATCGCCTTCTGGATGGCCGGGTTTGTGGCGACTGCCAACGCCCCGTTCCTCTTCCTTGCCGCCATTTTCGCGGTCGGCCTGGCCCGGGCAGCGCTCTCGGAGAGGAAAATGGTCTTGAGCCAGCGGATGTTCGCCCGCTCCCGCGATGATCTCGAAAAGACGGTACTTGCCCAACTCATGCAACGTGACGACGATTTCTACGCCGTCCATTCCCTTGCCGAAATCACCAACCGTCTGGCAGTCGATGTCGGCCGGGTGGTCGATCGCCGGCTGACCATGGTCGATGGCTGGTGGGCGGTGGCGATGATCGCCAGTAATCTGTTGTTCTTTATCATTGCCGATTGGCGGATGGCCATCGTTGTCGTTCTTCTTTGCACCCTGGGGACAATCTACACCCATTGTGTCAGTCGGCCGATCAAGCGGGCGGACCGTGATTTCTTTTACAGCAACGATCAGGTGCGAAAGGATTTCGAGGGCTATCTGCTGGCGGTGCCGGAGATACAGGTCGGCGGCCTGTTCGATGCAATCCTCCGTCGTTTCGAGATTCCCCAGCAAAAAAGATTTACCGCCTACATGGACTGGATCATGGTCAGCGCCAGGGTGCTGGTCGCCCAGATCGTCTGGCCGCTAACCGCCTTGCTGGTGTCGGTGCTGGTCATCCTCCTGGGCCGCTCTTTGGGGATCCCGCATTACGCGGCCAACGTTTCCGTGGTGCCGGTCCTGATTTTCGCCCTGCCGACCGTTTTCGACAGTCTGGCCCAATTGCTTTCCCTGCGCATCGGCTACGCGCTTGCCGACAACAGTGTGCGGCGGTTGCTGGAATATGAAACCGGTGAGGGCAGAAATCGGCAAGCCGGGGCGATTGTTTTCGATTACGGCGGCGGAGAGGAGGATTTCGCCATCGAGGTCAAGGAGGCGAGCTTCCAATACCGGAGCAAGGACGGGGAGCGGCACGGCGGCATCAGCGAGGTCAGCGCCGGGTTTTTGGCCGGTAGCTGGTCTGCGATTGTCGGCGCAACCGGTTTCGGGAAATCGACCATGATCAACATGCTGCTCGGGCGGCAGCCAGCGCAGGGCGGCGTGGTCAGATATCGGATGGGGCGCCGGCAAGGGGGGGACGCCGGCGAGGATGAACTGGCCGCGCTCTGCACCTTGATGCCGCAGAAGGTTGTCCTATTCGACGCAACGATTCGCGAAAACCTGCTGGTGGGCCGTAAAACATTGCTGCCCGCCGGGCGGTACACGACCAGGGAAATGGCAGTGCTGGACAGAATAGGTCTTGCCGCCATCTGCCGTAGGAAGGCTCTGGATCTTCGGCCGCAGGCCACCCCCAGGCGGATGCGACCGGAATGGCTTGCGGTTTTGCGGCAAAAGGCCCGGCAGGCGGCCGCCGACCTGCAGATCCCCTTGGTTCCCTTTGAAACCGGCGGCGGAGATCCGTCGGCCCCGGTGTGGGACGGACTGTTGGGCGGACGGACGGACGCCGAGGCGGTTCTCCCGCTCCTGTTGGGTCCGGGTTGCGCCGCGCTGGTGCGCGGGCTGGCCGATTCAGCCCTGGGGCCGCCGCTCATTGCGCGCGGCCGGCTGGTGATCGAACGGTCACGGGGACTCTTGCAGCTAGAATCGTATAACGATTTCTGTGATTTGGCGTACCTGAAGATTCACCGGCTGGTGTGGGAGCTTCGCCGGCAATGTCTGGATGGGTTCCAGGGAGGGTCATCCGGCCGGGAAGAGCGGTTTCTTTTTTTGGTCGGTCTGACGTCCCGTCCCAGCGAGTGGAGCGATCGCATCGCGGACTTGGATGCCTTTTTCGGCCTGTTGCGGCAAAGTGATAGGGAGATAGGGCGGTTGCGGAAGTTGCTGCAACCCCATTGGCTGGATTTTGATCAGGGGGAGATCCACCCCTATCTCGATTGGCGGGGAAACCTTCTGTTTGGCGCGGCGTTTTTCCCGAACCACCGGTTGCGGCGGGAGATGGACATGCGCATCGAGGATCTCCTCGCCCGGGAGCCGTGGAATGACTTTTTTGTCGAACAGGGGATGGAATTCGCCGTCGGCCATAACGGCTCGCGGCTTTCCGGCGGCCAGAAGCAGCTGGTCGCCTTGGGGCGGGCCCTGCTCCGAAATACCAGGATATTGGTTCTGGATGAGCCCACCTCGGCGCTGGACCCTGCAGGCCGGGATCGGGTGAGTGCCTTCCTGCGGGACGAATGGCGACAGGGGCGGATCATCATCACCATCAGCCATGATCGCGAATTTGTTCGTCATGCCGATGTGATTCATGTGATGAGTGACGGACAGCTGGTCGGCAGCGGCAGCTTTGAGGCATTGCGCCGCAGTTGTCGGATTTTTGTAGAGATTCTGCGCGCGGCGCCGGGGAAACCGATATGATCGGCATCGGCGAACGGGAAAATTGTCTCAAGTCCTGCCGGTTGTTCAGCGGCATGGCGCCTGCGGCCGTCAGGTTGCTGGCCGAAAGCATGGAAACCGAGATATTTGCCGCCATGGAGACCGTTTGTCGCCATGGCGAAGAGGCCGATCGACTCTATGTGGTGCTGGCGGGGCGGCTGGCGGTTTTGCTGACCGGCGCGGAGAGGCCGGTGCAATATCTTGCGGCCGGGGATATCTTCGGGGAATACGGCATGTTTATCGGCACCAGGCTGGCAACGGTGCGGGCTGAGGAGGAGAGCATTCTGCTCTCGCTGGGCTATGTGCAGGGCCGGGTTTTCTTTTTGGCGCAACCGGAGGCGCTCATGGAACTGCTGGCGGTTGCGGCCAGACGATTGCGGGCCGCCGAGGAGCGGTTCCTGTTCGGGCCTGCGGAGTGAGGGGGGCAATCGCCGTTCCCGTCGTGGTGTTTTTTGTCGTGCGGCCCGGCTAAAAATAATACCAGATGGTCTGATAGTTGGCGGTGTTCTCGCCGGTTGCCGCCAGCCGTTGCAGGTAGTCGAGGATCGGCACGTCGGTGGCCAGATAGGTCTGGGTGGTTTCCGAGATGTTTTTTTCCCACGGGAAGAATTCGTACACCCGCGAGCCGTCGGCGAGAACGGCGATCAGGTCGCGATGTTCCCGTGATTTCAAGTAGTTCTTGCCCAGTCGAGGCAGGTTGAAGACCGCCTCGTCGGTCCGTTCAAGGCCGGGCAGGAGGCGGGCCTCCTCCTGCTGTTCCTGCAGCAGCCGGGCGATGGGCACCCGGTAGCTGATGGTCTCCTCCTTGCCCTTGGTGTTGAAGGTGTAGTAGGGGTCGATGCCGATCAGCCGCAGTTTGCGCCGCAGCGCCGCCGCTTCAAACCGCCGCGAGCAGTAGAAGGTATAGACCAGCTGGTTGTAAACCGGGATCCCCCGTGTGCGCAGGCGGTTGACGGCTTCAGTCATCTCCGGGGTGATTTCATAGGGATGCTGCACATGGGTGATCAGCGCCACGGTCCGTTTGCCGGGGTTGCGGAAGCTGGCGATGAGATCCGCCAGTTTGTCGGTGATGCGCATGGGGATGGTCACCGGGGTGCGGGTGCCGATGCGGATGCGCTCGACGTTGGGCAGTTGCGCCACCTTGCCGAGGATGTCCGCGAGCGCCCGGTCGCCCATGGCCAGCGGGTCGCCGCCGGTGATCAGAACCTCGCGGATGGCCGGATGGTCGCCGATCCACTTGATCGCAGCGTCGATCTGCTTAAAGCCGGCAAAGGCGTTGCCGGCCATGGCATCGTCTATCTCCCAGTTGCGCTGGCAATAGACGCAGATCTGCGGGCAGGTGTTGAAGGGCTTGAGGATGCAGATCGACGGGTAGCGCCGGGTAATCAGGTCGATGGGCGAGGTGTCTTCCTCGCCCATGAAATCGAGGTCGGCGGGTTCGCCGCTGGTGCAGATGTTGTCGACATAGTCCATGGGCGGCAGCACCTGGGCGCGGATGGCGGTGTCGCGATCGCTTTGGCCGTCGTCCATCAGGGAAAGGTAGTAAGGGGTGATGCCGAAGGGGAGTTTCTTCTGGCGGGCCGCGTTCACCGCCGCCTTCTGGTCGGGACTCAGGTACACCAGCTTTGCCAGCAGATCCGCGTCGCGGATGATGTGCCCAACGTGCCAGCGCCAGTCTTGCCAGTCATCTTCCGTTCCCGCCAGCACCGCGAGGATTTTTTGCCGCCTCTTTTTGCGTCTGGCAACGGCCGCGTCGTCCAGGCCGAATGCAAAACGGTCGATGCGGCGTTCGATTTCAGCCCAGAGGGTGTCCAGCTGGTTTGAGCGGTCGCGGGCGGCGGCGCGCCCTTCTCCGGCAACGGGCGGGAGGCTGATGTCGTTGAAGGCCTGGCGGGTGCCTTCGCCCCGCAAACCCAGAAAGAGATGGGTCAGTTCGGCGAAAAAGCCGGGGGAGAGATCCGGGCGGGCAATATTGTGGCCCAGGTCCCAGAGCGCCTGCGCCATCCCGAAGCCGGTCAGTTCGTCACTCCGTTTCTTGATAATATTGCGCAGGACCCTGGCGCAGTCGCGAATCTGGATCTGCACGCTGGCGTTCTGGTTGGCCGGGTCCTCGGCGGCGGCCAATTCCCTCTGGTAGGTGAATCTGGCCAGTTCGCCGCGCATCTCGTCGACGCAGGCAAACCGTTGCGTCACGGTCCACAGGCCGGGGTTGGCGCTCTTCAGGGTGGCGGCGGTGAATATGGATTGATCCATGAGTCATCTCTCTCCGGCTCACGGGTGAGCATTGCGAATCAAGGGGGATTGGGTTGCCCATGATCCTGGTGGCAAGTGATGCGGCGGAGGCATCCCGGGGCGGACCTTGTCGCCGGCCGGGGATGCCTTCGTGGACGGAAAACAACGGGATTGCAACGCCGTTGTTCATGGTGCAGGTGGGAGAACGAGGGGGATGAAGATTGCTCAGCATCCGGAGACGAGGGGTTCAGCGTGGTTCGGTGCTGAAGTGTATCGCTTGCAAAGGGGTGGCGACGGGGGTGAGTTGCGCCGCCACGGGTTGACCGTGGCGGTCGGCCTGTTCATCGGAACCGCCCGTCGTCGGGGGTGCTCCCACACATGTACTCTTGGCGTTGTGATTATGCCGCCAGGCAGTTTGTGGTTCCGGTGAATGAATATGCCACTTTAGCAAATTATCTGCTTTCCGGCACCCCAAGTTTTTTGAGGATGATGCCAAGGGGGCAGAATTTGCTGAAGCCGAACTGGAAGAGGTTTGCGCCGACAAAGGCGGTGCCGAAATACCAGTAAGGGTGCATCCAGGTGCCGAGGGCCAGGGTGATGAGGATGAACATCCCGGCGATGACGTGAATCCAGTCGTTGATTACCATTGTTTTCTCCTTGTGTTCGGCGCCGTTCTGCGGGGCGGATTAAAAGTTCCGGCGCAGTCCGGCAAAGATGTTGGTGTTGTCCCCGAGCTGGCCGAAGAAGGTGTGATCATCGGCGCCGAGGAAGATATTTGCCCCCGCTTCCATTGCCCACTGATCGGAGATCTTGGGGTGGGCCGTGGCGTGCAGGTAGCAGTCGTTGTCGGTTGCTGAAGAAGAAGCGACGCCCGGTCGGCGCGGGCGCCGCGAAGGGAAGTTCTCTTGCCGTTCGCCGTTGGCGGCGGTGATCCCGAAGTTATCAAGGCGTTTTCCCCGCATCAACATGTTGTCGGAGGGCATGCAGACGATGGCCGACAGCCAGGCGAGTATGATGGAGAACGCGACAGAGAGGCCGAAGGGCTGCACCGGCGGGATCGGGGCCAGGGAGGCGGAGCCCGCCGCCGAGGTGAGCGAGGTATGGAGCATGGGCATGAACAGGTGGCGCATCCCCTGTCCGACGGTTGTTTTCTGTCGGCTTACGGTCGGTTGGCAGGAGTCAAACAATTCCGACAGGATGTGAATGCCGTCGACCACCGGGACGGGCATCGGCAGGATGGGGATCATCGGCGCCACGATCTGTTCGTGGACATGCTTGTGGGTGGCGGGGTTGAGAGCGCCGTCGGGGTTCTTCGCGTTGACGATGAGGCTTCCGGGGAGCAGGGTGGCCAGCAGCAGGGCTGTGACCAGTTTGGGCTTCTTGCTTGAAAACCGGATCAGGGTGTTGCCGAAAAACATTCTTACTCCGTAAAGCCGCCATCTGGCGTGGTGCGCGATCTGTCTGGTGCCCCGGGTTACTTCATGTCTGGGCAATACAGCTGTTGCATGGTTCTGATGAGTTCGAGGACGCGGGCATCGGCGATTTTGTTGTAGATGAAATTCGCTTCCTTGCGGGAGCCGAGAATGCCCTGGTTGCGCAGGATGGAAAGATGTTGGGAAATATTGGCATCGGTGGTTTTGATCGCCCTGCTGATCTCACCTACGGTCATCTCCTTGTCCTGTAAAAGGCAAAGGATCTGGAGCCTGAAAGGGTGTGAAATGGACTTCAGCAGTGTTGCCAGATCAAAGATCTGTTCAGTTTTCATGGAAATACCTCCTGGAAATTTAGAATTTAATCTAATTCTTAAATACTAGTTTGTAAAGTGGGTGCGACAAAATGACGCACTGTTGAAAATATTTAATTATTATAGTTGGTTAAAATAGATCGAGGAAAGTGAGGGAAAATTAATCAGGAATTTACAGATAGGGTTCGATGCTCTTATAAAATTTCTGGGCCATGATTTTATAACCGCTTGCGTTTGGATGGATGGTGTCGTGCATCAGTTCTTCATTGCCCATGAGCCCTTCCAGAATATTGGGGATGAGAAATGCTCCGGTCTCTTCAGCCAGAGTTTCATATTCCTCTTCATAACCCCGGTCCCAGAAAAGCAGCTTGATG
>DHYT01000131.1:1435-2750 GCA_002415465.1 Desulfobulbaceae bacterium UBA5123 | reverse complement strand
CGCTCCCGGCGACCAGGGCGAGGATATCGTCAGCGGTCTGGTTTCCACCTACCCGATCTCGGTGGAACAGGCCGAGATCGACGGCCGTTCCGAGGAAAACAGCCTGGAGGTGCGCTTCCCGGAGATCTACAAGGAACTGCTGGTGCTGGCCCGCGACCTGGTCTATGAGAAGGGGTGGAACCCCCAGGAGATCGAGTTCACCTTCGAGGGGGCGGCGGCCAAGGATCTCTTCATCCTCCAGACCCGTGACATGATCACCATCAAGAAGGACGAGAGCTTCGACGTTCTCGCCGAATCGGTGCAGGTGGAGGCGCACCAGCTGAGCAAGTGCATCGGCGTCAGCGGCGGCGCCCTGGCCGGCCGGGCGGTGTTCAGCGCCGACAATATCCGCGCCCTGCGGGCCGAAGCCCCCGAGACCCCCCTGATCCTCATCCGCCAGGACACGGTGCCCGAGGACATCAAGGAGATCTCCATGGCCGACGGCCTCCTCACCGCCAGGGGCGGCCAGACCTCGCACGCCTCGGTGGTGGCGATCAGGCTTGAAAAAACCTGTCTGGTGGGCTGCAACGCGCTTAAGGTGTACGAGGCCGAGGAGCGGGCCGAGATCAACGGCCACGAGATCCGTTTCGGCGACCCCATCACCATCGACGGCCGCAAGGGGTTGCTGCTCAAGGGCATGCACCCGGTGCAGCGCGAGGTGCATATCCTGCCGCTTTAAGGAGAGAGCCGATGATCGTAGGCGTTCCCAGGGAGATCAAGGAGAAGGAGTTCCGGGTCGGGATGGTGCCGGCCGGGGTGGTGAGCCTGACCCATGGCGGCCATGCCGTGCTGGTGGAGCGGGGGGCGGGCCTGGGCAGCGGCATCGGCGATGCGGAGTACCGCCGGGCCGGGGCCGAGATCGTCGCCTCGGCCGACGAGGTTTACGGGCGGGCCGGGCTGGTGGTCAAGGTCAAGGAGCCGCTGCCGCCGGAGTACGGCCTGCTCCGGGAGGGGCAGATCCTCTTCACCTATCTCCATCTGGCGCCGGTGCCGGAGCTCACCCAGGTGCTGCTCGACCGGAAGATCATCGGCATCGCCTACGAGACGGTGCGGCCCGACGACGGCTCGCTGCCGCTCTTGGCCCCCATGAGTCAGGTGGCCGGGCGGATGGCGATCCAGGAGGGGGCGCGTTTTCTTGAAAAGGAGGCCGGCGGGCGCGGGGTGCTGCTGGGCGGGGTGCCGGGCGTGGAGCGCGGCCACGTCACCATCATCGGCACCGGCACCGTGGGGGCCAACGCCGCCAAGATGGCGGTGGGGCTGGGCGCCGAGGTGACGG
>DHYT01000131.1:0-1296 GCA_002415465.1 Desulfobulbaceae bacterium UBA5123 | reverse complement strand
CACTACTGCGTCGCCAACATGCCGGGCGCGGTGCCCCGCACCTCAACCTTTGCCCTCACCAACGTCACCCTGCCCCTGGCCCAGGCCCTGGCCGACAAGGGGGTGGAAACAGCCGCCCGCGAAAACATTGCGCTCAGGCGCGGCATCAACGTCTATCTCGGCAAGCTGATCTGCCCGGACGTGGCGGAGTCGCAAGGCCGGGTCTGCGAGGAGTTGCCGTTTTAAAAGATTTTTCACGCTGAAAAAGAGAAATGCCCCGAGCCGGTGACGGCTGCGGGGCGTTTTTGTGTTGGTGCGGGAACGGCAATCAGCTCTGTCTCAAGTCGGCGACTTGTTGTATCCGTTTAAGGAGAATCGGCAGCCTTGTCTGGCTTGCCGCATCACCGGGCAGGTGTCCGGGCAGGGCCTCTTGAAACCGGCCATTGTTCAGTAAGTCGGCGAAACTTTTCGCCAGATGTTCTTTGAGCGGTATCGCAGCATGCAGGACCTCATCCGCCAACTCTGACCGGCCGTCGATGACCGCCACAATGTCTTCCATGTCGTGACTGAGTTGAAAATCTCCCTCGCCCCGGTCTGCAAAGGCGGCAAGTTTGCAGGCCAGAAAATAGGGCGCGGTGATCATGCGAATGCGTTTTCCTGATGGCAGGTCGACTTCTTCGGCCTTTTCCAGCGCCTCCTGATACCAGTCGCTGCCGAATCCCAACAGGGATGGATTGGTCGGCATCACATCCAGCAAAAGTCCTTCCGCCCTCCAGCGGCAGATGGGGCTGTTTTCGTCATTGTTCTCAACGAAACCTTGTGCCCGCAACTGTTCGGAGAGGCGATAGTATTCGGCAAGTGTCGCCGCTTCGGTAATGACGTCCACATCGTGGGTAAATCGGATCGGCGGGGCCGCCGAATCGGTAATCAGGAGTCCGGTGGCGCATCCGCCAAGGAAAACCAGCCGGTCGGTCAACTCGCCAAGGCGTTTGACTGCGGCTTCGAGAATCTCAATATTGGGATTGGTGCGCCGATGCATACTGTTCCAGGCGGTTGTGCAGTTCCTTGGCCGCGATTTCCCGTTCCCTTGCGCGTCCGGAGCGCAGGGCGTCGGTCAGGGCCAGCAGTTCGTAGAATTTGTTGTCCGCATGTGCCGCTTTGGGCGCGTTTTTGTGGAGGGGGGCAAAGGAGAGGCCGCGGGCTTCCCCTTCCGGATCGGGCCAGACCGGCATCGGTTCCTCGGTGGTGGCGACCATTTGCTGGGCCAGCGGCGGGGCGGCGTAGGCGGGGGGGACCCCCCTGGTCATCTCCCCTCCC
>DHYT01000162.1 GCA_002415465.1 Desulfobulbaceae bacterium UBA5123 | reverse complement strand
GCCCGCAGCCGGTCGAGCTCCTCGCTGATCTCGCTGTCGGCGACGACCAGTTCCGGCTGCTCCACCTCAAGCCCTTTCACCTGACCCAGCTCAAACACCGGCCGGACCTCCACCTCGGCGGTGTACCGAAAAGAACCATCGGCCGCGAATTCACGGGCGGTGATCTCGGGGTGCACGACCACATCGATCTTGGTCTGACCCAGGGCATCGAAATAGCTCTCCTTGATCAGATCCTCGCCAACCTCCTGCTGGACGCTGTCGCCATAACTCTTTTCGAGAACCTTGCGAGGAATCCTGCCCTTGCGGAATCCCTTCAATGAAACGCTGGTGGCCAATTTCCGGTAGGTATCCTCCACCTTCCTGCTGACACTCTCCTCGGGCAAAACTATTTGCAGCCGCTTGGTGAGCGGGCTGACGTCTTCGATGATAACCTGCATGCAAAACCTTCCTTTCGTTCAACCGTGTTGATTTCAAATAAAACGAAGCCTCGGAACCCCGGGCCCGCGACTGATTACATTAACCATGCGCACCATTTACCACAACAAGCAGACACCACCCAGAGGCGGCAGGGGTATCGCCAGTGTATCCGGTCCTACTTATAGTATATTGATACATAAGACAAGAAAAAGGTTCGCCCCATCATGGAATCGGCATCAGAACGATTGCCGCGAAGATGGTGCGAGAGGGGGGAGTCGANNGCTGGATCCTAAATCCAGTGCGTCTACCAGTTTCGCCACTCTCGCCCGGAGCCAAAATAATCAACTTTTCTTTTCCAGTCAAGGTCCGGGCCGCTGCCGGCCCCAGTCCACGGCAACTCAAAATCGTTGACATCTCACCATAACCCTGCTAGCTAGTAGGCCAGAATATCGGCATAAATCCATAACGTTTCTCCCGTCCAGCCACCATGGATTTCACCGGCGCGCGCATGGCGGCACGACGCCACCGTAGCCTTAAATTTGCCGATACGCGCAAACCGCCTTTCATTAACACCTAACGATCGAGAGCGATGACAACCGACGCCACCACCGAGATATCCCGTTTACCCTTCAAGGCCTGCGGCCTGGCGACCCTGATCGGCAGCCTGCCGGTACCCGACCACCAGCAGGGTCTGGAGATGATCTTCTCCCACACCCCGGCCATCCCACTCTGGCCGCAACTGCCCGGCAATCCGCTTGAGGGGATGATGCGCCAGTTCATCGAGGGGATGCCCGGCGTCATCGACAGCAACGACCGCACCTACTTCGACCCCGCCACGGCAAACTTCGAGGCCGACCTGCTCGCTTTCTATGAGGAATATCTCGCGGTCTGCGAAGAACCGGCCAAACTTGCCGGCTCCCGCTTCACGGTGAGCGAGGCGCGGTGCGGCGGACTCTTCCGGCTCAAGGAGCAGATTGCCGGCAAAACCGGTATCCGGGCGGTCAAGGGCCAGATAACCGGCCCCTTCACCCTGCTCACCGGCCTCAAGGATGCCGCCAACCGGCTCGGCTATTACGACCAGACCATCCGTGAAATGGCGGTCAAGGCCCTGGCTGCCAAGGCCGCCTGGCAAGTCCGCTTCCTGCGGGAAACAGGGCTGCCGGCCATCGTCTTCATCGACGAACCGGCCCTGGCCGGACTGGGCTCCTCTTCCTTTATCAGCATCTCCCTCGACGCCATCGGCCAGGACCTTGCCGAGGTGATCGAGGCCATCCAGCAGGCGGGGGGCTATGCCGGCATCCATGTCTGCGCCAACACCGACTGGGAATTCCTGTTGTCGCTGCAGCTCGACATCCTGAGTTTTGACGCCCACGCCTACTTCGACCGCCTCGCCACCTCGAAGGAGAAGGTCCATACCTTTCTCGACCGGGGAGGCATCATCGCCTGGGGCGGGGTGCCGACCGCGGCGGAGGAACAGATCCTCGCCGAAGATACCGACTCGCTGGTGGCGCTCTGGGAAGCACACGCCGATCTGCTTGCCGACAGCCGCCGGGACCGGGCCGCCCTCCTCGCCCAGACCCTGATCACCCCCAGCTGCGGCACCGGCTCCCTCTCCTTTGCGCTCGCCAAGCGGGTTCTGGAACTGACCAGAGACGTCTCCGCCGTCCTGCGCCGGCGTTACCCGCAAGACCAATAAACTCGCAAGCGCCTCGGCGCCGTGATCAACAACCAAATGGATCAGTCATGAGTGAATTAAACCAGGTTCTCAAACAGCGCCGCCAGAAAGCCGATGATCTGGCGGAACTTGGCGTTGCCCTCTACGGCAACAGCTTTACCCCCAGTCATCGCATCGGCGAGATCTTGCCGCTGGCCGACCGCGTCACCGCCGACACCGCTCCCGGCGCCCACCAGGCAAAGGTGGCCGGTCGCATCCTGGCGATGCGCAAATTCGGCAAGGCTTCGTTCATGCACATCCAGGACGAATCCGGCCGGATGCAGGTCTACGTGCAGCGCGACTCGGTGGGCGATGAGCAGTACACCGTCTTCAAGAAACTGGACATCGGCGATATCGTCGGCGTTACCGGCTGGCTCTTCAAGACCAAGACCGATGAGTTGACCATCCACGCCGACAAGGTGGTGCCGGTCACCAAATCCTTACGCCCCCTGCCGGAGAAATTCCACGGCCTCACCGACGTGGAAACCCGCTACCGGCAGCGCTATGTCGACCTGATCGTCAACCCGGAGGTGCGCGACACCTTCCGCAAGCGGGTGGAGATCATCCGCCTGGTGCGGGATTTCCTGGTCAACCGGGGGTTCATGGAGGTTGAAACGCCGATGATGCAGCCCATTGCCGGCGGCGCCACCGCCAAGCCCTTCCAGACCCACCACAACGCCCTGGGCATGGACCTTTACCTGCGCATCGCCCCGGAACTGTACCTCAAACGGCTGCTGGTGGGCGGCTTTGAGCGGGTCTTCGAGATCAACCGCAATTTCAGGAACGAAGGCCTTTCCACCCGCCACAATCCGGAATTCACCATGCTGGAGTTCTACCAGGCCTTTGCCACCTACCACGACCTGATGGATCTCACCGAGGAGATGATCTCCTGGATCGCCGCCGAGGTCACCGGTTCCATGGTCATCACCTACGACGGCCAGGAGGTTGACCTCTCCCCGCCCTGGAAGCGCTACACCATCGAAGAGGCGCTGACCGAGGTGGCGGGCATCGCCCCCGAGGTCCTCGCCGACCCGGACAAGGTGATGGCGCTTGCCCGCGAAAAGGGCATCAAGCTCCAGCCCCAGGCCGGGGTCGGCAAGGCCAAGACCGAGTTGTTCGAGCTGCTGGTGGAGGAAAAACTCATCAACCCCACCTTTGTCACCGAATACCCCACCGAGGTTTCCCCCCTGGCCCGGCGCAACGAAAAGAATCCGGAGGTGACTGACCGCTTCGAGCTCTTCGTCACCGGCCGGGAGATCGCCAACGCCTTCAGCGAGCTGAACGACCCGGTGGATCAGCGGCAGCGATTCGAGAGGCAGATCAACGAGCGCGGCGACGACGACGAGATCTTTCCGGTGCTGGATGAAGACTATGTCCGCGCCCTTGAGTACGGGATGCCGCCGGCGGCCGGCGAGGGCATCGGCATCGATCGGCTGGTGATGCTGCTGACCGATTCGCCCTCCATCCGCGACGTCATCCTCTTCCCGCACCTGCGGCCGGAAACGAAGTAAGCGGTTCGCCGGCGGGCGGCGGCATGGATCGATACCGCCCATCCACGGGACGCTTGCGTCGCCGCACCTATTTTTGCGAGAACCGTACAAATGCGTTTTGAGTGGTTTGTCTGCCTGCGCTATCTGCGGGCCAAACGGAAACAGGGCTTCATCTCCATCATCTCGGTGATCTCGGTGGCGGGCGTCATGGTCGGGGTGATGGCCCTGATCGTGGTGATGGCGGTGATGGCCGGCTTTACCGACGGCCTGCGCGACAAGATCCTGGGCATCAACTCCCACGTCGTGGTGCAGCAGTTGGGCGGCGAGATCCTAGACCCCGCCCCGGTTGCCGAAGCCCTCAAAGCCATCCCCGGCGTCACCGCCGTCACCCCCTACCTCTACACCCAGGCAATGATCACCGGCGGCGGCGAGGGGGTCGGCGCGGTCCTGCGCGGCATCGATCCCGAAAGCGCGGGCCAGGTGCTGAACCTGAACAGCATCCTCCAGAGCGGCTCCCTGGCGGCCCTGACCCCGACGCCAAACCCGGCCCGGCGGCAGTATCCCGGCATCATCATCGGCAAGGAACTGTCGCGACAACTCCAGGTGCCGATGGGCGGCAAACTCCGGCTCCTTTCCGCCGCGGGTCCGCTGACCCCCATGGGCATCATCCCCCAGACCACCACCTGCGAGGTGGTGGGCATCTTCGATACCGGCATGTTCGAATACGACGCCTCCCTGGCCTATGTCTCCATGGACACCGCCCGTCGCTTCCTTGATCTGGAAAACGGCGCGGTGCACGGCCTGGAGCTCAAGGTCGCCGACATCTACCAGGCCAACGCCATCGCCCGCGAGATCGAAAAAACGATGGGCCTGGGGTTTGTGGCCCGCGACTGGATGCTGATGAACAAGAACCTCTTCTCGGCCCTGCAGCTGGAAAAAACCGCGATGTTCATCATCCTCGCCCTCATCGTGCTGGTGGCCGCGTTCAACATCGTCAGCACCCTGATCATGGTGGTGATGGAGAAGGCCAAGGAGATCGCGATCCTCAAGTCCATGGGCGCCACCAGCGGCCATATCATGCGCATCTTCATCTACGAGGGGCTGGTCATCGGCCTCACCGGCACCACCCTCGGCGTCGGAGGCGGCCTGGGGATGTGCGAGATATTGAGCCGCTATCAGTTCATCAAGCTGCCCAGCGACGTCTATCCCGTTTCCACCCTGCCGGTAAAGATCCTGCCCCTGGACGTCACCCTGGTGGCGGCGGCGGCGGTCATGATCACCCTCCTCGCCACCATCTACCCCTCCTGGCAGGCCTCACGGGTCGATCCGGCCGAGGCCCTGCGGTATTAAGCCCATGTCGAACACCACGCCCATGACCTTCCCGGACAGCGCCGACACCCCCTCCGCCGTCTTTGCCGCGCAGGGAATCCGCAAGGATTATCTCACCGGCGACCAGCGCCTGGAGGTGCTGAAGGATATCAATCTCACCCTCACCACCGGCAAGATGGCCGCCATCGTCGGCGCTTCCGGCTGCGGCAAGACCACCCTCCTGCACATCCTCGGCACCATCGACCGGCCCTCCGCCGGCAAACTGTTTTACAACCGCGGCGACGTCTTTGCCAAGAACAACACCGAACTGGCCCTTTTCCGCAACCGGACGGTGGGGTTTGTCTTCCAATTCCACCATCTGCTGCCGGAATTCACCGCCCTTGAAAACGTGATGATGCCTGGGATGATCAGCGGCAACGACCGCGCTGAAATCATCGACGACGCCAACGACCTGCTCAAGAAGGTAGGCCTGGCCGACCGCACCGGCCACCGGGTGGGCGAGCTTTCCGGCGGCGAGCAACAGCGGGTGGCGCTGGCCAGGGCGATGATCATGAAACCGTCCCTGTTGCTTGCCGACGAGCCCACCGGCAACCTGGACGCCAAGACCGGCAACAAGGTTTTCGACCTCCTGCAGGAAATCCATTCGTCCCGGCCCATGTCGACGGTGATGGTCACCCACAACCCGGAACTTGCCGCCAGAATGGATCGCTGCCTGACCCTGGCGGACGGCGTTCTGCACGAATAACCGCCACTGCCGCCGGCCCCTGTCCGCTGCAGGCAAAAGTTACCGAAATCCTTGACACGGTTGCCATTGCTTGCTAATTGAGACAGACTGACTTAATTCAGGTCGGAGGCAACACTTCCCACGACAAGGCCAAATATCCGGCGCGCAGCTCCGACAATCAACCACAACAGAAAGGCACACTCCCAATGAAGCCATCCGACGCTTGGCCGCTCAACGGCTCAATGCACAAAACGGCATCCCGCACCGCCCCTTTCCGTTTGTCACTCCTTATAATCCTTTGCACCCTCGGCATCCTTGCTCCCTCCATCTCCGCGCACGCGGCTGACGCCACCAAGGGCGCGGCCCTGATCCTGCCGTTTAAAGTCAACGCCCCGCCGGCAGCGGCCGCCGAACTGACCGCTCAGGCCGACCGGGCCCTGACCGAATTTGTCGCCGGCAAGGAATTCTTCACCATTGAACGAAGCGTGGCGACGGACGCATTCAACTACGCCTCTTCCTGGCCGCCCCCTCCCGCCGACCTGAAAAAATTCCCCGGCGCCCGCGCCGCCGAATATATCGTCGTCGGCACCCTCAACCAGCTCGGCGACCGCTACAGTATCGACCTGACCGTGGTTGACCTGCTCGACGAAAATCCTCCCAAATATTTCTTCCGTGACGGCGAGGTCGACAAGGGCTTGACCAGCATCCTGACCGCGCTCACCGAAGAGGTCGCGGCCTACACCGGCCGTTACTCCCGTTACGCCGATATCACCGTCAGCGGCAACAAGCGCATCGACAGCGGCGCCATCCTGCGCAAAGTCAAGAGCAAGACCGGCGACCGCTATGATGCCGCCCAGCTGGACGCCGACCTGCGCCAGATCTTCCAGATGGGCTATTTCAATGATGTACAGGTGCAGCGCGAAGAAAGCGACGCCGGCATCAAAATCAATTTCGCGATCACCGAGAAAGAGGTCATCGGCCAGATCAAGATTCAGGGCGAGGACAAGATCGACACCAAGGATATCAAGGAGGTGATCACCCTTTCCGCCAACAACATCATCAACCCCAAGGAGGTTCGGGCCTCCGTCGACAACATCAAGAAGCTGTACAAGGACAAAGGATTCTACCGCACGGAAGTCACCTCCGAGCTTGCCAGCCCCAAGGCGGACCGGGTGGATGTCACCTTTGTCATCAAGGAGGGCTTCAAGGCCTACATCCATGACATCATCATCTCCGGCAACGAGGCCTTTTCCGACAAGGAACTCAAAAAGGTCATGATGACCTCCGAGCGCGGCCTTTTCTCATGGTTCACCGATTCCGGCATCCTCAAACGCGACATGATCGAACAGGACGCGGCCAGGATCAACGCCTTCTACAACAACCATGGCTATGTCGACGTCAAGGTCGGCCAGCCGGAAATCGACCAGCAGGAGAAATCCATCACCGTCACCGTCCCCATCGAGGAGGGGCAACGCTACATGGTCGGCGAAATTGATGTTCGCGGGGATCTCATCGATGAAAAAGGCTCGCTCCTTGCACATACGAAAACCGGCGATGAGCGCTATTTCAGCCGGGAAACCCTGCACAACGACGTCCTGGCCCTTACCGATCATTACGCCGAGAGAGGGTTCGCCTATGCCGAGGTCACCCCGGAGACCAAAAAAGACACCGCCCATCAACGCCTGAACATCACCTTCAATATCGCCAAGGGCCCCCTGGTCCACATCAACCGGATAATCATCAAGGGCAACGACCGCACCCGCGACAAGGTGATCCGCCGGGAGATGCAGGTGAAGGAAGGGGAGATCTTCGACGCCACCGGGATCAAGAAAAGCCAGGAAAAACTTCAACGGCTTGATTTTTTTGAGGAAAGCAATGTAACCCCGCAACCCACCGCCGACGAAACGGTGATGGATGTCGAGGTGGAGGTCAAGGAAAAGGCCACCGGCACCTTCAGCCTCGGCGCCGGCTACAGCTCGGTGGACAGCCTGATGTTCATGGGCGAGGTGAGCCAGAACAACTTCCGCGGCCTCGGCCAGCAACTGACCCTGCAGGCGAACATCAGCGGCTCCAGCAGCCGCTACAACTTCAGCTTCACCGAGCCGCACCTGAACGACAGCAAGCTCCTCTTCGGCTTCGACCTCTACAACTGGACCCGCGAGTACGACGAATACACCAGAAAGGCCAACGGCTTCGGGCTGCGTTTCGGCTATCCGATCTGGGATAAATGGAAGCTGTACTGGGGCTACGGCTGGGACGACACCATCCTCACCGACGTCACCGCCAATGCCTCGCAGCTCATCGTCGATTCGCAGAACATCAACACCACCAGCGCCGTCAAGGTCGGGGTATCCAAGGACACCCGCGACCGCCAGTACGGGTCAACCACGGGCTATCAGCACTCGATCAGCACCAAGTATGCCGGTGGGCCCTTTGGCGGCGACGCCGCCTTCACCAAGCTTGAGGCCTCCACCAGCTGGTATTTCCCATGGCGTTGGGACACGGTGGCGCACTGGAAGCTTGCCGGCGGCCAGGTTTTTGAAAATGAAAACGACAAGCTGCCGGTCTTCGAGCGCTTCTACCTGGGCGGCCTGAACACCATCCGCGGCTTCAAGAACGGCCAAGTCAGCCCCCATGACCCGGTCACCAACGAGAAGATCGGTGGCGACAAGATGTGGTACACCAACCTCGAATACATCGTCCCATTGTTCAAGGATGCCGGGCTGCAGGGGGTGGTTTTCTTTGATGCCGGCTATGTCTACGACACCAACGAGAACTGGGGATTTGACACCGTCAAGAAGAGCGTCGGCTATGGCTTCCGCTGGATGTCACCCATGGGCCCCCTGCGACTCGAATGGGGCTACAACCTGGAGCCCACCGGCACCGAGGCCCGGAGCAACTGGGATTTCAGTATCGGCGGTTCATTCTAGGCAGCGCGCGCGGCTTGGCCCAGCCTGCCGCGCGCTTACAAGGCAGCCGTGTTCAACAGAGCAACGCGGCGTGGTTTGAGGTGAAGAGCGGCGGATCGCGACGGAGGATCTCCGCCACCACCGGGTCGCGCTTGAATTCCTGATCGAGGAAACGCCGTATTTCCAAACGATTCCAGCCGCGCGGATGGACAAAATCGGTGTACAGGGAAAGATCGCCGTCATAAAAATCGCGCATCGCCACCCCTGCCGCTTCCGGACTGCAAAGCGGCATATTGAAAACGGCGAGATTCAGAAAGGTGATCATCGCGTGGTGGCTGCGAACAAAAGCAAGGGTCTTCCGCGCCTCGGCAAGCGTTTCGGTCGGGGTGCCGAAAAGGAGATAGACATAGGTGGCGATGCCAGCGTCCTTGAGCGCTGACAGCGCCCGCGAAACCAGATCCAGATTGATTCCCTTGTCCATGGCATCCAGCACCCCCTGATCGCCGGACTCCAAGCCCAGTTTCAACATCAGACAGCCCGATTCCCGCAGCATCCTGCAAAAATCCGGATCCGCCAGCTCCCTGCCGATCCGGGCGAACCCATACCACTCAACCCCCAACGGCCGCGCGATCAAACCACGCATCAGGGCGGGACTCACGGCATTATCAAGAAAATGGATCAGGCGCGGCCGGTGCCGCGCGCACAAACCGACAAGATCGGTCAGCACCTGTTCGGGTGGCACCTGCCGGTAGGGGTTGCCCTCCGCCCGTTCCGGGCAGAAAGAGCATTTATTCCAGTAACAGCCTGAAGAGGCGGCATAGGGCAGGATCAGCCCCGGAGCAAGATAATCCTGCAGCGGCAGATCATCATAGCGTGGTCCGTGATGGCCGTCCCGCCCCTCGACCCCATGCAGCCCGAGCAGCGCTTCCCCGCCCGGTCCGGCCACCAGATGATCCACCAGGCCGGCAAAAGGATTCACGAAGGCAGGGTTGCTGAGCCAGGAGGTGACCAGGCCGCCTCCCAACACCACCTTGAGCCCGGGGTGATGTTTTTTCAAGAAACCCACCATGGCGAAGGCGGCGACCGCCTGGCTCAGATAGTTGAGGGAGATGCCCACCGTCGCGGGCCGTTTGTCCGCGAGCAGATCGGGCAGCCGGGCAGCGAAGTAGGGATAAAATATGTTTTTTTCAGGTTCCGCCGCCGCCCGCAACAGATCTCCGCTCCGGAGCGACGACAGCAAACGGTCCTGATAGTTGGCAAGGGTCAGGCCGTGGGGTTTGCCGATGCCATCGAGAACCCGGCCGACATCGGCCACCGCCCGGCGGTATCGATCCGGATTGCCGTACAGCCGGGGATCCTTGAACGCGGCCAGATTCGCGGCCAGACCACGGCTGGCGCGCCGGCTCCAGGTGTCGGAGGGGGCATCGGCGGGCCGCCGCCGGAGGAGAAAGAGCAATCCTTCCAAATTGGCGTCGAGCAGGGTGCATGGCACCCCATGCCCATGCAGGATGCCGGCGAGAAGAGCGATCCCGGCAGGCGGTTCACACGATTTGGCAACTGGCGGAAAGATGAGCAGCATCGACGGGGATTATCCTGTCCCAAACTTGAATGAAGGCAATGCGCAACCGCGGCAAGCAAGCCACGCGACCGACCGCCCTCACCTGTTTTCATCATATCCGGCGCGGCCGGCCGGACAAAAAAACCCTGCCGGCCGTCAGGCCGACAGGGTACAAGATTTTGAGTTACGGGGGAGCGGATCAGTTATCGACCTTGAGGGTGTACAGATTGCCGTTGTTATCGACACCCTCCGCCACCCCGTCGCCCACCCAGTCTCCATAGAAGGGGGTCTCCTGCCCATTTTCCAGATACAGGTAGCCGGAGACGCCGCCCACCCCGTCGACATCGATCACCCCATAGACATTATGGCCGCAGCCGGTGCCGGTGACGCTATAGGTATAGGAATCCGGGGCAATGGTCAGGGCGGACACATGCACATGCCCCTCGATTTCGTCCACCACGCATGTGTCGCCATCATGCCGGAAACCGGCGTTGACGTTATTCTGGTAGCGTTTGTATTCGCGACCGCCCAAGCGGCCCTTCTCGCCGGCAACCGCCTCCGTAGCGCCGCCGTGCCAGGCAACAAGCAACGCAATCAGTGCCGCCATGACAAAGGTCAGAATGCCCGCCTTGCCGGTTTCGTTGGTTGTTTTCATAACATCACTAAAAGCAAGATAATAATGGCGGCCACTTGCCGGCGGAAGCACGCCGGCTCCCTGCCATGGCACTTGGCACGGCCGATAAAAATGACGAGAGAAGCACTGCCGCAGGCCCTGAGCTTGACTGCAACCGCGACATTTTAAATCCCGAAAGAGTACGCCTGCGGGAAAGAGACAACAGGTCACCGCGGAGGAGCGGCAACGGATTTGTTTAAACAAGGCTAGCAAAAAAAAACACAAACATCAAACCCGGCAAAGCGAAAAAAACGCTGCCGCCAGCCAACCCATAACAATTCAAAATCATTACACATTACCACAAAACAACACGCCGCCCCCGGCATCCCGTCGTCTGCCGACGGCGGCTAACCACATCAAATCACTACAGGTTCGGAACCATCATTTTTTTTGTGGCCGGTTGTATTTTTTTTTTGCCCACTGCGGGCAGGCCGCTTCCGGCATGCCGCATGCACCGACACCCTCGCCCGCCTGCCCGCGATACCGTCAATCGGCGGGGGTGAGCAGCACCAAGACCTCCAGGTTGATCGAGCCGGGAAACATGTCCAAGGGGACGACGCGACGCACCGCATAGCCGTTTTCTCCCCATTCCGCAAGTGAGGCCGGGATCTGGTCGACCCCGCAGAAGATATGCAGGATGCGGCGCGCCCCCCTCTCCGCAAGGGCCGCGATCACCCCGGCATCCGGCCCCTGACGGGGTGGGTCGAGGATTACCGCCTGGGGGGCAGGCGCGTTGTCGAGAACCTCATCAAGCGCCTCGGCGGTGATCCGACGGGACAGAAATTTTGTCCGGCCGGGATTCAACCGGCTGTTCGCGGTGGCGGCGCGGATCGACGGCCCCTCGCCGTCCACGCCAAGCACCTGCCGGTAATCGCGGGCGAGAAAGTGGCTGAACAGCCCATAGCCGCAGTACAGATCCAGCAGATTCTGTTCGGGCGTGGGGTCAAGAAGCTCGCGAGCCCGCTCCAGCATCCCCTCGACCATGGACTCGTTGACCTGGGAAAAGGAGGTAGGATGATAGCGGTACCGGCAATGCTTGTGGGCGACGGTGAGCGCCTCCGGGCCGAAGAGCTTTTTAAAATTCATCGTGTCAGGCCGTCGGCTCTCAAGATAGTAATCGGAGCGGGTCGGATCGAAATAGACAAAGGCCCCGTTTACCGCCACCGGTCCCTTGCGGAGGTGCTCGGCCAGAAGTTTAAACTTGCGGATCAACGGGCCGTTCATGGCGTCGACGTTGAAGATCACCACCCGCTCCTGATAACTGCCGCGGATGATCAGATGGTTGAGATGGGCGGCGGCGCTCTTGAAAACCGGCTCACTGAGTTTCTTCTGCAGGAAACGGAAGATGCGCTCATGGGCGGTGGGTTCCAGCGGCGAGGCGACAAAGGCCTGCTTCTGCACCTTGACCCGGTCGCCGAAGAGCAGGTTGAGCCGGGGGCCGCGCAGCTGCGCCTTGCGCTTGGAGGTGGTGCGATAGCCGCGCGGCCGGGGCGAGGGAACCACCGGCTCGGGCGTTCCGGCCAGTCCGAACTGTTGCCAGAAGAGCGCAAGCCCCTGATCCTTGACCTGCAACTCGGCCTCATAGCTTATCTGGGCCAGCGGGGCGCTGTAGAGCGCGGCCTGGGCCACGGGTTGCTCAGGGGGGGGGATCAGGGGACTGACCAGCGAGGCGAAGGTCACGACCTTGCTCTCGACCGGCGCTGGCTTCCGCCCCTTGACAGGCGGACGTTTTGCAAATGGTTTTCTCTCTGACAAAGGATCACCGGAAGAAAAAGGACGGGTTATGAAAAGAAGGGAATCTTACACCGCCTTGCGCCTGTTTTATAGACAAAAGAACGTCGGGTCGGCAAAAAAGTCGGACCGCCTCGCAACCGCCAGCGGCCGGCGAGGCGATAAAAAGAGAGCGACCGGCATCAGCTTGCGGGCATGCCGCGCTTTTGTTGATCCCGGAGGCTGGACAAAGTTCGATTTATTGGCTATATATAGCGCCTCGCGGGCCTGGACCAGATGGCCCGCTTTTTCTTTTAACAAACTTGCACGCTTGCGCGCCGCCGTGGCCATCCGCCGGCGGAACCGAAAAAGCGACAACCAGCATGACAGGTACGAAATTGAGCCGCAGACTTCAGAAGGAAATCGAACGCCGCCGCACCTTCGGCATCATCAGTCACCCGGACGCCGGCAAGACCACCCTCACCGAAAAGCTGCTCCTCTTCGGCGGCGCCATCCAGATGGCCGGGGCGGTCAAATCCCGCAAGACCTCCAACCACGCGGTCAGCGACTGGATGTCCATCGAAAAGGAGCGCGGCATCTCGGTCACCTCCTCGGTGATGAAGTTCAACTACCGTGATTTCGAGATCAACCTCCTCGACACCCCCGGCCACCAGGATTTCTCCGAAGATACCTACCGGGTGCTCACCGCCGTGGACAGCGCCCTGATGGTCATCGACAACGCCAAGGGGGTCGAGGCGCAGACCGAAAAGCTGATGGAGGTCTGCCGGATGCGCAATACGCCGGTGATCACCTTCATCAACAAGCTGGACCGGGAGGGGCTCGACCCGCTTGAGATCCTCGGCGACATCGAGGAAAAACTGCAAATCGAATGCACCCCGCTCTCCTGGCCCATCGGCATGGGCAAGCAGTTCAAGGGCGTTTACGACATCCAGCGGCAGCAGGTCTTTCTCTTCACCCCCGGCCGCGACAGCCGGCCCCGCGACGGCATCGTCGTCAAGGGGCTCGACGACCCGCTGCTGGACCAACTGCTCGGCAGTCAGGCCGACAAGCTGCGCGAGGACATCGAACTGCTGGCCGGAGCGGCCAACCCCTTTGATCACACGGAATACCTGAAGGCAAGCCAGACCCCGGTCTACTTCGGCAGCGCCGTCAACAACTTCGGGGTCAAGGAACTGCTGGACGGCTTTGTCGAGCTTGCCCCGCCGCCGGGGCCGCGCCCCACCGTGAGCCGTGAGGTTTCCCCGGACGAAGAGGCCTTCTCCGGTTTCACCTTCAAGATCCAGGCGAACATGAACCCGGCCCACCGCGACCGGATCGCCTTTTTCAGAATCTGCTCCGGCAAGTTCACCCGCGGCATGAAGGTGATGCACCACCGGCTCGGCAAGGAGGTGACCCTGGCCAACGCCACCATCTTCATGGCCCAGGACCGCAGCAACATCGAAGAGGCCTTCCCCGGCGACATCATCGGCATCCACAACCACGGCACCATCAAGATCGGCGACACCTTCAGCGACAAGGAGCCGCTCAAGTTCACCGGCATCCCCNNCTTCGCCCCGGAACATTTCCGCCGCGTCCTGCTCCGGGACCCGCTCAAAACCAAGCAGCTCAACAAGGGGCTGGTGCAGATGGCCGAGGAGGGGACGGTGCAGCTCTTCCGCCCCGTGCTGGGCAGCGATTACATCCTGGGCGCGGTGGGCGTGTTGCAGTTCGAGGTGACCATCGCCCGCCTCAAGGCCGAATACGGGGTCGAGGCGATCACCGAGCCGGTGGATTACGCCACCGCCCGCTGGGTCAGCTGCGAAGACCGCAAGACCCTGGAAACCTTCAAGGCAAAGAACCAGGCCAATCTGGCCATGGACAGCGAAAACCACCTCACCTATCTCGCGGCCAGCAACTGGTGGCTGAACCACACCCAGGAACAGTTCCCGTCCGTGACCTTCCACAAGACTCGCGAGTACAGCTGACCCACCCTTCGCAAGCCTCGCCCCGCGCATCGCATCGTGTCNNCGCGGCCCCGCCGTTCGGCCCAATTTCCCGCCCAATCCGCGCCTACACCCCGGCAAATTATTTTTAAAATTTTCTATTTTATTCTTCTGTGGTGTTCCCAAACCTGATAAAATCCCGAAATAACGCCTTAAACCATGGCCCATCTACGCAACCGCAAGGCTGTTACCCGGCAACACAAGGAGGACACCGTGCAACACCCTGCCCACAAGCCATCCCAACTCCTCCTGTTGCTTCTGCTGGCCCTCTTCCTGGCCCTCGTTACCGGCTGCGGCCAAAAGAAAACCCCGCTGGTCGTCTATGCCGGCAAGGGGCTCAAAAAATCCATGGAAGAGATCCGGCTCGCCTTCGAGGAGCGCCACCACATCCCCCTCTCCATCATCTATGCCGGCAGCG
>DHYT01000037.1:11366-20447 GCA_002415465.1 Desulfobulbaceae bacterium UBA5123 | reverse complement strand
CCGGTGTGGTTGAGGTCCTCGCGCTTGATGTAGATCTGGCCGCCGCCGAAGTGGCGGCTGAGGTTCTCGGCATGGGTGAGCGGGGTCGGGCGGCAGGAATAGGTGGTCATCAGGTCGACGTACTCTTGCCAGAAGGAGGGGTCTCCCTTGACCTGTTCAAACGCCGTGTTGAGCTGGCGGAAGGTTTCGTACAGCACCTCGGGGATATAGGCCCCGCCCCAGTTACCGAAATAGCCTTTTTTGTTCATCTGGATCTCGTTTCCCTGTGCCGTCTGCCGGAGCCCATAAAAATTGGGGGATCGGCGTTTATTAGGCTTGTTGGCAAAGGGTAACAATACCTTCCTTGGCGTGATTTCTCAAGGATTTTACGGGAGATGGGAAGCGTCCCGTGCATCTTTGCAAATGCCGGGGCTATGTATCTTGGCGAGTTTTTTCCGTTGACTCGATGGGGGCGCCGGAGGCGCAGTTGTTGTTGCAGCCGCAGCTTTTGGGGTTCCGGCTGGTCAGGCTGCGGAGCGTTCTGGCAAGCGGCGGCAGGGAGAGGATAACGAGGATGAGGGCGCCGGCGAGTTTGGCCGGGTAGGGGATTATTTCCGCGGCCTGCCCAGCCGTGGCCCTGGCGGTAATATCGAATAATACATAGAGCCGGTCGAGGATGAGGCCGCAGGTGACGGCGCAGATCGAAAGCATGGCAAGGTAGCGAAGGGTCGCCTTGCGGCCGAGCATGCCGGTGAGTGTCGACAAGGATGCGATGTTGGTTGCCGGTCCCACCAGCAGAAAAACCAGGGCGGCGCCGGGGCTTACCCCCTTCAGGATCAAGGCGGCGGCAATGGGGGTGGAGGCCGTGGCGCAGATGTAGATCGGGATGCCCACGCCGAGCATCAGCAGCATGGCGCCGGGGCCGCCGCCGAGATAGGCAACCATCAGTTGATCCGGGATCAGGGTGGTGATCACCCCGCCGATGAGGAGTCCGCCCATGAACCAGATCGCCAAGTCGCCCCACAGATCGGTTGCGGCATACCGGAGGCCGTGGGCTATCCGTTCGCGCAGGGGGTGGTGGTTGGCATGGGTTTCGGGGCTGCAGTCGGCGCCGTCGCAGCATCCGTCAACCTGGCAGCTCAAGTCGGCCATGGCCAATGTGGCCCTGGTTGGCGGATTGAGGAAATTTTCGGTTACCCCGGCGACAACGGCGCTGATAAAGGCGGCGGCAGGCCGCATCACGGTCATCAGCGGATCGAGGAGGGCGTAGGTGATGGCGATGGAGTCAACGCCTGATTCCGGGGTTGAGATGAGAAAGGCGGTGGTGGCGCCGTTGTTGGCGCCCTGTTTCTTCAGTGACGCCGCGGCGGGCAGCACTCCACAGGAGCAAAGCGGGATGGGGATGCCGAAGAAGGCGGCCTTGAAGACGGAACTGTAGCGTCCGCGGCCAAGGTGGCGGGCCACATAGGCGGGTGACAGGAAGACCTTGAGGAGGCCGCCGACCATGAGGCCGAACAGGATATAGACGGACGCCTCCAGCAGCATTCGCCATGATTCGTTTAATACGTTGATCAAAAAAAACAGCATGGGTTGCTTCACCTCGGTTGGAGTGGCGTTGACAGGGCCTTTGGCCGGAGACCGCGACCATCCATTGGGTGTTTTTTTTTGTCGGGGTGTCTGGTGGGGATGGTCGCATGTCAATAATTCTCCCTTATGCTACCAAAAAGCAAGGGGGCGGCATTTTTTTTCGGATGGGGAATCCGCATCCCCTGCATGAGGTTGCAACGTGAATGCATTTTGCAGTTGATGGTTGTTGTTCTGATGAAATGTTGATGAGGTATTGGAGTTTTTGCTGAAAATTGTTTTGTGAAACGATCTGTTGTGTTTTTGTGTAAAGTGTTGATCTGAATTGGCATGCCGTGGGCAACATGTTTAATTCTGAAACAGTCGTTTGTCGTGATATTTGTCGAGGCGACTGGTCTTTATTAGAATTACATTAACTTCTTTTGATTTTTTATAGATTTGTGTTGATTTTTTGTAGTCGGAGTTTTTTTTCTGTTGAGTCCTGAATCCCCCTGTTTGTAATGGTTTTCCTCACTTTTCCCCCACAACAGTCGCAAATGCGACAAATTGCCACATTTATTTTTCGTTTTTATGTCTGTAGAACCATTGCTATTGATAATCTGATATATTCAATGGGTTCGTTTTCTTGTTGGTCTTGTCGGATATTAGATTGTTCTGCTGGCAATTTGCGTCATGGCGTGCTGTGTCGCACCTGCCAAGATCCAGTGGCATCCAGGGGTGTCATTGCTGTTCATTAATTACATTGTTGAGGAGGAGTGTGCATGGAAGAGAAAAACGAAGTTGAAGTAGGTGTGTCTCGGCGGAACTTCTTGTCCGGAACCGGTAAGCTGATCGCCGGTACCGCCATCGCTTCGTCGGTTTTGGCCGGCCAAGCCGACAAGGCCGGGGCCTATGCCTTCAAGAACGGGTTCAAGTATACCAAGCTCGACCCCAAGGAAGTTGGCAAGATCACCTATGAGAATTACTTCAAGCGGTGGTGCGCATCTTCCGTTGTCGCCGGTTTTGTCGAACTGCTGCAGAAAAAGGTGGGCGGCGACTGGAACACCTTCCCCATTGACGCCATGCGTTGGGCCCACGGCGGTCTGGCTGGCTGGGGCGCGCTCTGCGGCACCCTGTCCGGCGCCGGCACCATCATCGGTCTTTGCACCAGCGACACCGATGTCGCCGAGGAGATGGTGAACGATCTGGCATTCATTTATTCCTATAACGAGATGCCTGCGTATGCCCCGGCCAAGCCGATCAAGGCCTCCATCAAGAACATGACCATGTCCAGCACCCCGATCTGTCATATCTCTGTCGGCCGCTGGATGAAGGCGGAAGGCGCGGCCTTCCTGTCCAACGAGCGCGCAGAGCGCTGCGCCCGTGTTGCCGCCGATATCGCCATGGCCGCCTGTCAGATGCTCAACGATCATGTCGACGGCAAGTATAAGGCAAAACATAAACCGCTGTTCAACGTTGCCGCCAACGGCATCACCTCTCAGAACAACTGCATGGATTGCCACGGCCAGAACGTGCCGGCCGCTGACACCTACGCCACCTTGGAAAAATAAGTTTTTTCATCGGTGTAAAAAAAACGGGGCGTGCCTGCGGGCGCGCCCCGTTTTTTTTGTGCCGTCATGAATCCTCGCCTTGCGGCGGGGGTGGGTCAGATTCTGGTTTTGCGGAGAAGGTGGTGCAGCAGGGGGCCGTTGCCGTTGCCGATCCGGTAGGCGGCGCTTTGCTGGATGAGTTGCGACATAAAGGTCACCGTGCGGTCGAAGGCGGTCGGGTAATCGCCGGTAAGCTGGTGGAAGGCGGCAAGGGCGGCGGCAAATGTGCATCCCGTCCCGTGGCTGTTGGCGGTGCGTATTTTAGGGTGGCTGCGTTCGAGGCGGGAGAGGGAGGCGTTGTTGTCGGCCGGTCGCCAGAAAAGGAGGTCGCAGACCGTGTCGTTTGCACGGCCGTGTCCGCCGGTCAGGGCCAATGCCCTGAGGCGGGGGAAGCGGGCGAAGAGGCATGCCGCCATCTCGTTTTCGCCGATGGTGTTGTCTGCCCCGCCGACCAGCTTGTGCAGTTCCGGGATATTCGGAGTGAGCACCGTTGCGCGGGCGACCAGGTGTTCGGCGAGCAAGGCCGCGGCGTTCTCCTCGACCAGCGCCTTGCCGGAGGTGGCGCGCATCACCGGGTCGTAGATCACCTCGCCGTTAAAATCACCGAGGGCCTCGCCGATGGCTTGTGCCGTCGCGGTGGCGCCGACCATGCCGATCTTGACGTGGCTGACGTCAAGGTCGGTCAATACCGCGCGGATCTGCTCCCTGACCAGTTCCGGGGGTAAGGGGGCAACCGACCGCACCCCCATGGTGTTCTGCACGGTCAGGCTGGAGATGACCGCGCCGCCGTATACGCCGATAACCGCGAAGGTTTTCAGATCCGCCTGGATGCCGGCGCCCCCCGAGGGGTCGGAGCCGGCGATGCTGAGCACCGTGGGTACCGGAATCCGTTTCTGCGCGCTGGTGGGCATGTTGTTCTCCGGAGAGGGTCGCGGGCGGCGTGATGGCCAATCAAGGATTGATCATTGCGTGGGCTGGATCGCCTTGAGGGTGATGGTGTAGACCAGGGTCTGGCCGGCCAGGGGGTGGTTGAAGTCGACGGTGACGGTGTCGTCGCCGACGGCGGTGACCGTGGCCGGCACCTTGACGGTCTTGCCTTCCTTTTCCATGTCCAGGCCGAGGGTCATGCCGGGGTGAAGCTCCTTGCCCTTGAAGATTGTCCGGTCGATGCTCTGCACCAGTTCCGCGCGGTGTTCGCCGTATGCCTCCGGCGGCGGAATTTTGATGCTCTTGGTCTCGTTGACGGCCATCCCCAGCACCGCCTGCTCGAAGAGAGGCATGACGCTTTCGGTGCCCAGGGTGAATTCCAGGGGGCCGGTGTCGGCGGAGGATTCGAAGATGTCGCCGTTTTCAATGGCGCCGTTGTAGACAACGGTGACGCTGTCGTTTTCCTTGACTCGTTGCATGGTTTTCTCCTGATGGCGGCTGGGCGAGGGGGCCTGGCGCGGTCAGCCGGCTGCGTGTTTGTTGGTTGACATACCTTAAGGGCGGTTGCCGGCAAGGTCAAGGGGGATGCGTTTTGCCGGGCGAGGATTTTTCTGGTCGTGGTCAGCCGCGCATCCATTTGGCGCAAAGCAGGGCAAGGGGCGCGAGATGGAATAGAAGATCGAAGATGTCGATTGGGCGCACCAGGGTGCCGTTTTTCAGCATGGCGAGCTTTTCCACCACGTGCGGCATGGGGTGAAAGGGCGCCAGGAGCATGAGCGCGGTGAACGGGATCAGGACGTTGTAGGGAACGCTGTCGAGGAAGTTGAGCATGGCGGCTGGATTCCGGGAAAAGGTTGGCGTTGGGCAAAGGGTGGTCACTGGGTCATCTTGGTGGCCATGCCCTCGATCTGGCTGATGAGTTTCTTGATGGTGATGGTTCCGCCCTTGGCGGTAATGGAGGAGATGTCAACCTTGAAGGTGCGGCAGAATTCCTCGATGTTGGTGCCGTAGTCGTGGAGGCATTTCTTCATGATCTTGTAGAGGTCTTCTCGGGGAAACGGGGCGTCGTAGGCGCTCAGTTTGTCGTTGATGAATTTCTCAAGGGGCAGGATGTCTTCCGGGGTGTTGCCATAAAAGGAGTTGCAAGAGTTCAGGGCGTCGCGGATGGTTGCCTCGAAGCTGACCAGGTTGACGGTCTCCTTGCCCGCGAGAAGCCGGAAGAGCAGCTTGATGCCGCGCCAGAAGCCGGCCGGCCCTTTCAGGAATTGATCGGCTGCGGCGGCCGCCGCCGTATTCAGGTTGAGGAGGCTGCCGTCGTCGGCGATTTCCTGTTTGAGCTGTTGTTGCAGATCGTTCTTGATCGCCCGCTGCATGAATTGCATGAGCAGCAGGATTTCCTCGATATCGTAAATCTTGTCCAGGTGGTGCGCCTTGTAGTGAAAGCGTAACATCCCCTTGTAGAGAGCATCTGCTTCCTCGTTGATACGCTTCAGGAGCTCCGCGATGTCTTCCTTGCCGAGTTTGGTGATGCGCGCCTTGGTCGCCTTGACATGTTTTTGTTCGCCGGCGAAGTTTTCCCGCATGATGTCGATGGTGTCCTTAACGGTCGCGGTCACCCTGATGGCGGACTTGATCTGCTCCTTGATGACGGTGGCGGCGAGTTTGGGGAGCTCCGGCATCGTTATCTGGGCGAAGAGGGTCTCCTGCCTGGTTGCTTCGCTGAAGAAATCATCGAGGTTCTTCTCCTCGTCCCCTTTCTCCTTGTGGTCGGAGGTCAGCCGGTAGAGCTTGTAGCCGATGTCGAAGATGGGCCCCTTGTTGCCGGATTTTTCCTTGGCAAAGGGCAGAAGGATTTGCGGGGTGAGGTTCCCGCGCAGGGTGGCGTGTGACTCCCTAAGGAGCTTGCAGTCGGCGAGGGCGGCGTCGAGGCGTGCCTCCCATGCCTGTTTTTCTGCCGCCAGGCGGCGGGCCCTGGGCAGAGTGGCCGGTTGCAGCTGCGGCTGCAGTTTGATGTCGGCGACAAGGTTGCCGACATCGTTATCCAGGTGGCGCAGGCCGGTCGTCAGGGCCGGCAGTTCGGTTTTGAAATGGTCCCTGGGGCCCTGCAGGGTTGCCTGGATGCCGCATGCCGCCAGGGTCGCGGCGTTGTGCTGGAAGTTGACTTCAAGCCAGCCCATGACCTGATTGTCGGCTGTCGCCTTGTCGATTTCCGCCTGGGCGTGCAGAAGGAATGCCTGGCACCCGGAGATGATCGCTTGGATCTGCTGTTTGGGCGCGTTCTGTTCGGCTTCGGCAGGCATCGTTCCGGGAGGAGGGTTGTTGTGCGCGATTGATGGGGGAACGGCTTGGGCCATGTTCGTGACGGCTGGTTGCGGTTGGAGGCCTTTGTCGGCTATGGGTGACAAAATGGTTGTCATTTTTCGTCACGGCGTGCTAGTTTGCTGCGTTTGCCAGGATTGTTGTTCAGGGTGGCCGGGATATGCTTTTCACTTCCGGAAAATAGTTTCTACTTACGATGTTCGCTGCCCGCGGTCAAGGCAATAATAGCGTCTTGCGGGGTGCCCGCCACGCTGCCCGCCACGGCGCTGGCGGCGGGCAATGGTTTTTTTATTTGAGCGAGGTTTGTCAGCCATGTTGACGGAGCCGTTTGCCGTCGGTTCTTCCTTGATGCATCGCCTGGACCCTAGGGTCAAGGTGGCGGCCGCCGTCCTTTTTGCCGGCGTGGCGGCGATATTGACCCGCTGGGATGCCCTGGCGCTGGCGATGGCGACGGCGGTGATTCTCGTCGGCCTGGCCAGGCCGACGTTGCGGCACCTTTTGCGGCGGCTGGCGCTGGCCAATTTTTTTATGCTCTGTCTCTGGCTGTTTTTGCCCTTCAGCCATGCCGGCACGCCCTGGTTGCAACTTGGGCCGTTTGCGGCCACGGCCGAGGGGGTGTGGGCGGCGGCGCGGATCACGGTCAAGGCCAACGCGATCCTGCTGGCCTTTGTCGCCCTGGTCGCCACCATGCCGGTCGCCACCCTCGGCCATGCCCTGCGCTGCCTCGCGGTACCTGAAAAGCTTGTCTATCTTCTCCTGTTTACCTACCGCTATATTCATGTTATGGAGCAGGAATACCACCGCCTGCACAATGCCGCGGTCATTCGCGGCTTCCGGCCGAAAACCGACCGGCATACCTATAAAACTTACGCCTATCTGGTCGGGATGCTGCTGGTGCGGAGTTTGGCCAGGGCCGAGAGGGTGCACGACGCCATGCTCTGTCGCGGTTTCCGGGGCCGGTTTTACGCAATGCGCCCATTTTTCATAACCTCCGTGGATGTTGTCTCACTGATCGCCATCGCGGCGGTCGTCGGCGGCATGGCTTGTCTCGAATGGCTTCCAGCGACCTGATACTGAATCTCCGCGATATCAGTTATTTCTATAGCCGATCCCGGCCGGTGCTCGATCGTCTCGATCTGGAGCTGCGCGCCGGCGAGAAGGTCGGGCTGGTGGGCGATAACGGCAGCGGCAAGACCACCCTGCTTCATCTCATCGTCGGCCTGAAGAGGGCCGCCGCCGGCAACCTCACCGTTTTCGGGCGGGAGGCGCGCACCGAAGAGGATTTTCGGCTGGTGCGGCAAGGGGTGGGGTTGCTTTTTCAGGACGCCGACGACCAGCTCTTCTGCCCGACGGTGCTCGAGGATGTCGCCTTCGGCCCGATCAACCAGGGGCATTCACCGGAAACGGCCCGCGAGATCGCCGGCAGGGTGCTGGCCGATCTCGGGCTGGCCGGCTTCGAGGAGCGGATCACCCATCACCTTTCCGGCGGCGAGAAGCGGCTGGTGGCGCTGGCCACCGTTCTCGCCATGTCGCCCCGGCTGCTGCTGCTCGATGAGCCGACCACCGGCCTTGACCACGACACCAAGGAGCGGCTGCTTGCCATCCTGCGCCGACTCGATATCGCCTATGTGGTGGTCTCGCACGATTATGATTTTCTGGGCCGGGTTGCCGACCGCGTCTTTTATATGAAGGACGGGCGCATCCTCACCGCCGAGGAGGGCGCCATTCACAGCCATTTCCACATCCACAGCTTTGGAACCTTGCCGCATCGGCATTCATCGTAGGCGGCCCAGGGTGTTTTTTGGCGGTCGGTGGCGGCTCCTGCCTTCCCGCACTTGACAAAAACGGCCGATGGGCATACTTTGGCTGTTTCGGAAAAATTTGGATGGGGTGCCTAGGGACGCCATGGAGTCCGTGGAACTGTTCTGCGAGAAATACAAGGAAACCATGCGGGAGGACGAGGCGTGCTGCCGCCATCCCAAGGAGTACTGCAAGTTCCGCTCCGCCTGCATGATCCAGTTTGCCTCCCTGGAGAATCCCGACTGCCTGGAGAAACGGAAGGCGGCGGAGCAGGATGGCGCGGCGTAGGCTTGCTCCGGGCGTAAAACACTTATCTGGTGGAAGCGTAAGATCATGCAGGCATTGCGATTTGACAAGGGCGACGGGTTGTTGCCGGCCATTGTGCAGGATCATCGCACCAACGAGGTGCTGATGGTTGCGTATATTAATGAAGAGGCGTGGCAAAAGACCCTGGCGACGGGCAAGGCCCATTACTGGAGCCGTTCCCGCAACAAGCTGTGGCTCAAGGGCGAGTCGTCAAACCATGTGCAGCTGGTAAAGGAGATCCTGGTCGACTGCGACGAGGACACCGTCATCTACCGGGTTGAGCAGCTGGGCGGCGCCGCCTGCCACAAGGGGTATCGGAGTTGTTTTTTCAGGCGCGTCGCGGGCGACGACCTGGTTATCAAGGAAGCACCGGTGTTTGATCCCGGGGAGGTATACAAGAAATGAGCGTATTGAAACTGGGCATTCCCAAGGGCAGCCTCGAGAAGGCGACCATCGAGCTGTTCGCCAAATCGGGCTGGACCATCAAGCTTTCTTCCCGCAACTACTTCCCCGAGGTGGACGATCCGGAACTGGACTGTTCCATCTGCCGCGCCCAGGAGATGGCCCGCTACGTCGA
>DHYT01000037.1:364-11328 GCA_002415465.1 Desulfobulbaceae bacterium UBA5123 | reverse complement strand
CACCGAAACCGAGTCCACCATCCGTGCCCACGGCCTCCGCATCATCCACGAGATGATGACCTCCAACACCCAGTTCATCGCCAACAAGGATGCCTGGAGCGACCCCTGGAAGCGGGAGAAGATCGAGAATATCGCCCTTCTCATGCAGGGCGCGCTGCGCGCCGACAAGATCGTCGGCCTGAAGATGAACGTCGCCGAGGAAAAGCTCGACGACGTGATCAAGCTGCTGCCCAGCCTGAACGCACCCACCGTCGCCCATCTGTACCAGAAGAAGTGGTACTCGGTGGAGACGGTGATCTCCGAGCATACGGTGCGGGATCTGATCCCGAAGCTGATGCGGGCCGGCGCCGAGGGGATTATCGAATACGCCCTGAACAAGGTTATCTGAGCGCGTCGCCCGTCGGCGCGAAGGGAAAAGGGTGGACGCGTGAGCGGGCAGGGTGCGATCAACTATACCAAAATCAGTTTTCTGGACAGCGTCTACAAGGCGACCAGGCTGCCGGCGCCGGATTTCCCGGAGATCGCCTTTGCCGGGCGGTCCAACGTCGGCAAGTCAAGCCTGATGAACACCCTGGTGCAGCGACGCAACCTGGTCAAGGTGAGCAGCAAGCCAGGCAAAACCCAGAGTCTCAACTACTTTCTGGTCGATGAGCGGCTCTATCTGGTGGATCTGCCAGGGTACGGCTATGCCAAGGTGCCCAAGGCGATGCAGGATGCCTGGCAGGAGCTGATCTCCGGCTACCTTGAAAGACGCGACTCCCTGCGCTGCGTGGTGGTGATCGTCGATCTGCGCCACGAGATCAAGGTGCAGGATCTGGAGTTGGTCAACTGGTTGCGATCCGTCGGGCGTCCTTATCTGCTGGTGTACACCAAGAAGGACAAGCTTTCGCGCAATCAGCAGCATAAGCAGGCGGCGGCGCTGGATGCCGGCTTCGGCGTGGCGCCGTCGGACCGGCTGCTTTTTTCGTCCAAGACCGGGGAGGGGCGCGAAGAATTGATAAATATTCTTGACCGATTCCTTATTTAGTGCTCTGTTCAAGATATTCGGTAATCGTAATTTATAGCGTGGTCGCCGCGCTATGTTGTTTTTTTATCCAGGAAGCCCCGAGGAGGTCGCGCGATGTCACCAAATGCTTTGCCTTGCTGGGAGATTACCAAATGTGAAGGCACGGACGAATGTCCGGCCAGGCTTGCCGTCAATACGCCATGCTGGGAGGTGGCGCGGGGGTTGGATGATTATCGCAACGCCCTCAATGTCTGCGGCGATTGTATCGTTTATATCTCAAAGCACGAGGATTCCTGTCTGACCGAGGCGGAAATCACCACGATCTTCGAGCAGAAGGGGGTCTGCGTGCTTATGTCGCAATGCATGCATCATTCCTCCGAGGCTGCCACCGACGCCTAGGGTTTCTCGCCCCAGCCGCCGCCGCCCGGCGTTGTAATGATCAGTATGTCACCGGCTTCCGCGTGCAGGTTTATCTTGCCGGGAAGCCGTTTCCTTTTTGTACCCCGGATCAATTCGTTTTTCCCTTTCGCGCCATCGTTGCCGCCTGCCAGGCCGTAGGGCGCAAGCCGCCGCCGTTCGGTGAGCAGCGATACCTGCGCCCCGGCGAGGAAGCGATAGCTGCGGACGATGCCGTCGCCGCCTTGGCGCTTGCCGCCGCCGCCGGAGCCGCGGGCCAGGCCGTACCGTTCCACCCGCAGGGGGTAGGCGTGCTCCAGCGCTTCCACCGGGGTGTTCATGGTGTTGGTCATGTGGGTGTGGATGCCGTGCAGGCCGTCGCTGCCCGGCCGCGCGCCCATGCCGCCGCCAATGGTTTCGTAGTAGGCGTAATGGCCGCCGACAGGGAGTTCGCCGCCGATGGCGACGTTGTTCATGCCGCCGCAGCTCGCGGCCGGGATGCGGTCTGGCGCCGCCTGGGCCAGCGCACCGAAGAGGACGTCCACCAGCCGTTGCGAGGTCTCGACGTTGCCCGCCGCCACCGGCGCCGGCGGGCGGGCGTCAACGATGCTGCCTCGGCGGGTGATGATGCGGATGGGCCGGTAGCTGCCGTGGTTGATGGGGAACCCTTCGCCCATCAGGCATTGGAAGGCATAGAGGGTGGCGGAAAGGGTCACCGGCGCCACGGTGTTGAGGGGTGAGGCCACCTGATCGGCCGAGGCGGAGAAATCGGCGATCGCGTCCCCGCCGGCGATGGTCAGTTGCAGCGAGATGGGCAGCGGCCCGCGGTTGACGCCGTCGTCGTCTAGGTAATCGACGAAGTGGTAGACGCCGTCCTGCAGCGAGGCGATGGTGTGGCGCATCAGCCGCTCGGCGTAATCCTGCAGGTGGTCGATGACTGAAAAGAGCTTGGCGGCGGAATGTTTGGCGATCATCTCCCGCAGGCGGGCGGCGCCCCCGGGGGGGGGGGGCGGGCGGGGGCGGAGGGGCCCGGGCACCGCCGTACCTACATCGGCTCGATGCCCGGCNNGTGATGTCCGGCAGGTGGCTGCCGCCGCGAAACGGATCGTTGGCGATCGCCACGTCCCCTGGACCCAGGGCATGGTCTTGCAGGATATGGAACAGGGTGCGCGGCATCGCGCCCAGATGCACCGGGATGTGGGCGGCCTGCGCCACCAGTTCTCCACGCCGGTCGAAGATGGCGCAGGAGAAATCTCGCCGCTCCTTGATGTTGGGTGAAAAGGCGGAGCGAGCGAGGACGATGCCCATCTCCTCGGCCACGGAGGAGAATAGTTTGTTGAAGACTTCGACTTCGATGATGTCCATGGGGTGCGCGCGTCGTGATGCTGGTCATTCCCGGCAAGCGGGAGGGTCGTGTTCCGCAAGCGGAAGGCTGGGAGATGTTTAGCACCGATGCCTTGGGCCGTCAACCCGAATATGGGGATGGGGCGGCGTGCCGTTCTGCCGCGCGTTTGTCCCGCATCGGTGGCGTTTTGGTCAGCCGTTTGTTTTCATGTTGAGAAACGCCGGCCGGCTTGCCGTGTGGGCGTTCCTGTGCGCATAATCAGGTTGTGCCGTTGTAAGGTGATTTTTCAGGCAAAGGGTATGATGGTGAACGCTGTGCGCGGGGGCGGGTAGGGAGATGAAGCAGGTCATTGCCACGGAAGGGGTGCCCATCAAGCTCTGGTTGGACGATATCGAGGCCGGGACGCTTGCGCAGGCCAGGAATCTCGCCAATCTGCCGTTTGTTTTCCGGCACGTGGCGGTGATGCCGGATGCGCATCTGGGGTACGGGATGCCCATCGGCGGGGTGATGGCCGCGAGTGAGGCGGTGGTCCCCAACGCGGTGGGGGTTGATATCGGCTGTGGGATGTGCGCCGTCCGCACCTCGCTGGGCGGCATCGCCACCGGCAAGCTGGAGACGATCCTCGCCCGCATCAGGAGCGCCGTTCCGCTGGGGTTCAAGCATCATGCCAAAAAGCAAAACCCTGCCTTGATGCCGAAGTCGGAACTCCCCCTGTCGCAATTGCCCATGGTCAGCCGAGAGTATCAGAGCGCCCTTGCCCAGTTGGGCACCCTGGGCGGCGGCAACCATTTCATCGAAATTCAGAAGGGCAACGACGGCCGCATCTGGTTGATGATCCATTCCGGCAGCCGCAACCTGGGTTTCAAGGTCGCCAACTATTACAACCATCTCGCCGTGGAGTTGAACAGAAGGTCTGGTTCTGCGATTCCCGGCAACTGGCAACTGGCCTTCTTGCCCATCCGCAGCGACGCCGGGCGGACGTATTTGCAGGAGATGCGCTACTGCGTCGAGTTTGCCTACGCCAACCGGCAGATGATGATGGAGCGGGTCAAGGAGGCGCTGCTCTCGGTGGTGCCGCCGGTTTTTTTCGAGCCGATGATCAATATCGCCCATAACTACGCGGCCATGGAAGAGCATTTCGGCGAACAGGTCGTGGTTCACCGCAAGGGGGCAACCAGCGCCAGGGGCGGCGAGATCGGCATTATCCCCGGCTCGCAGGGAGCGCCCAGCTATATCGTCAGGGGGCTTGGCAACCCCGAGAGTTTTGAATCCTGCTCCCACGGCGCGGGCCGGAAGATGGGCCGCAAGCAGGCCCAGCGGCAGCTGAGCCTGGTCGAGGAGCAGAAGCGGCTGGAGCGGCAGGGCATTTTGCACGGTATCCATTCGGTCCGTGATCTGGATGAGGCCGCAGGCGCCTATAAGGATATCGACAAGGTGATCGACGCCCAGCTCGATCTGGTCGAGGTGTTGGTGGAGTTGCGTCCCCTGGCGGTGATCAAGGGGTAGTCTCGGTCAGCCCGGCCGGTTTTGTGTGGCCGTGGTTGCGGCCGTTGTCATGGCGCACCTTTTGGGGGCCATGTATTTTGGGGGCGCGCATTGCGGCATGGCGCTCTCGGCGGGCCTGGCCGTTTGGGGGCAAGGAAATCCATGATCGACAGCTATGTCCAGCACCGCATCTATCTGCAGCAATTCAAAATGCTCAGCAGTCGCACATGTTTCGAGATCGTGCCGGTCAATATGGATTATCAGGGGCTCATCGTTGTCGCTACCGGCGTGCTGGGGCACGGCGGCAGGCAGTTCGTTTTCCAGACCTATAGCTGCGGCTGCGGGCCGCAGCCCACGATCCGCGGCGTTTATCTTGAAAAAACGGTGCCCTGGCGCGCTTCAGGGTTGTGTGCCTTTTTTGCCGCCAGCGCAAACCAAAAGGAGCGGGAGCTCGCCGAGCAGCAGGTGATGGAAGAGGTTTACCGGGTGCGCCTGCCGGCCGGCGAAACGGAAAGGGATGAGGTCGCGGCCGCGCTTCGCAGCCGGTTCGGGGCAAACAAGGAGATCAGTTTTTTCTGAGCGTCCCCTGTCGAGAGGGGCTGGGAGGGCTCAGGGGCCAAGCCTGCCCGCGATGTACGCGCGGGGCGGCAAGGAGAGAGAGGGAGCGGATTACAACGTCATGAAGATTGCACTGTTCAGCGATACCCATGCCTTGCATGGGCGGGTTTGTGTCCCGAACGCGGATATACTCATCTTTGCCGGCGACATGACCCATTGCCGGACCGCGCGGGATGTCGCGGAATTTAATGATTTTTTGGGCTCGCTGCCGCATCGGCATAAAGTCGTGGTTGGCGGCAACCACGATCACCGGTTGGCCCGCGACCCGGCGATGGCGCAATCGCTCCTTTCGGAAGCGGTCTATCTGCTGGATCGCGCGGTGACCGTCGCCGGGATAACCGTCTACGGCGCGCCGTGGCAGCCGACCTTCAACGACCGGGCCTGTGATGCCTTTGCGCTGCCGCGTGGCAGGGCGTTGCGGGAGAAATGGGCGCTGATTCCGGCCGGCGTCGATATCCTGGTAACGCATGCGCCGCCGGCCGGCATTCTCGATCAGGACGGCCCGGTCGCGCATGGTTGCGCGGATCTCGCCGCCGCCGTGGCCGCAATCAGGCCGCGGTACCATGTGTTCGGCCATATCCACAGCCACCACGGGGTGATGCGGTGTGGCGGCATCACCTATATCAACTGCAATGTCCAGGGGGAAAACGGGGAGTTGCGCTCCGCTCTCCTGCTTGATTATGCATCGGGAGAGCTTCTGGATGGCGGCTGCCCGTAAGCTGTCGCAGGCGGGGCGCTTACCTTGATTTGACGGGGTTTTTCCGGTATGCGCGGCTGGGTGCGCCGTCGATGTGGATGCCTTCCAGGTAGGAGAGCTTTCGTGGCAGCTGCTGCGCCGTGCCTCTGGCGATCAGGAAGGTGGCCCGTTGTCCGACCGTGAGCGGTCCCAGTTCCGGCATGCCGAAGAAGTCGGCGCCGTTTGCCGAGGCGCAGCGGATGGTTTCGGGCAGAGAATAGCCTGCCTTGATGAAAAGCTTCATCTCCTCGACCATCCCCTCGCCATGGAGGATGCCGGTGGACCCGGCCCCGGTCCCCGTCGCCGTGGTCACCCCCAGCGTTCTGGCAAGGCGCAGGAGCGCGATTTGCCCGGCGAGGGTCTCTTTCCAGAACGCCTCGGCGCCGGGGAGCGGCTTTCCCGGCGCCAGATAGCGTTGGGAGAAGCGGCAGCACACCGTCCCGCCCGTGCTTGCGCCGTCAAGGCCGTTCTTGGCCCGCAGCAGAGAGGGGATCCACAGGACCTTTCGCGCCGCCATTTCCCGGAGATTTTCCTCGCCCATCCCATACCCCTGCTCGATGGCGTCACATCCCGCCGCAAGCGCCTCCGCAACCTGTCGTGGTCCGTTGGCCACCACCACCGCCTTCTTGGCCCCCTTTTGCGCGAGGATGCGGCAGAGTTCGGCATGGCCGAGCCGGGCGGGCGTCCCTCCCGCGTCCTCAATATTCTTCGAGTAGCTAATTTTAATAAAATCAGCCCCGGCGGAGCGCACAACAATGCCGTGCTCCGGCATTGTCCCGGGGGGGCGTGTTGCCGCAGGCCCGGCAATGTCGGTGTCGTCGGCTACGCCCAGCACGCCGTGGGCATGGCAGAAGCTGAGATGCCGCTCCCGCCGGGCCGCAGCATGCGACGGGGTCGCCGTGCCGGCGGATAAGCGCGTTTCATCTGTAACGGAGGGTGAGCTTGCCAGGGAGACGCTGCAGTCGACCAGCGCCGGGATGATGGTGCAGTGCGAATAGTCGAAGAGGGTTGCCCCGTAGCTGGGGGAGAGGTCTGATGCGGGGCCGATGGCGGCGATGACGCCTTCCCGCACGGCCAGTAAGACATCCCGGCGGACCTCGGCGGTGCTGCCGTCGATAAGGCCGCCCGTCACAATGTATCGTGTCTCGTCCATGCGATTGTTTCCGTGCCGCCGGGGCCATGTTCGGCCTGTTGCGCGGTAAAGATGAACTTTTTTCTCATGCCGGTGCAAAGATAGGGAGCGGTTGCCGCTTGCCGCATGCATGCCGTTTTGCCATGGCAGTGTACATTTTTTAGCGGCGCTGTGCATTGCCTGACGATGAGAAATTCCACTGAGGTGGAAAATAAAATTTGATGTGTCCTGAGTTGTTTTGTAGTTAATATGAAATATGGTAATTTATATTCAGTAATGATTGCAGTGTTTCATGGAAGAGCAAGGCGGCTATTGTTAAATGATTAAATTAAATATTTTACTACGCCAATAAAAATATTCCATAAGAAGGTGTATTCTGTTTTTTTGTTGAAGTTGTTGGAAATTTTTTTGGTGGAGGGACGTATGGATGATGATATTGAAGTTGACGACGATCTGGATGAAGACGGTTCCTCGCTGTGGGTTATCGTTAGGGCAAAAGACAATCTCTTTGCCTTTGATGCCACCATTGTCGGGAACATGATCGCCCTGCCCAAGGTGAACCGGGTTCCCGATAGTGTCGAGTATATGCCGGGGACCATTACGGTCAGGGGGGCAGTGATCCCGTTGATAGATTTCAGGGTCTATACCGGTAAGGTTTCAGCTCTCAAGGAGATTGATGATTTTTGTGCGCTGATGGATCAAAGGCTCAACGATCACCTCAACTGGATCAAGGAGTTAAAGGCGTCGGTTGACGAAAAGAAGGATTTTAAACTTGCAACGGACCCCCATCAGTGTGCGTTTGGTAAATGGTATGACAGCTATAGGTCGGACGACAGAACGATAAGGAATATTCTGGCAAAATTCGACAGGCCGCACCGGATTATTCATGGAATAGCCGAAAAGGCATTACGCTTAGTCGCCGAAAATAAAACAGATGAAGCGCACAAGGTCATAGACCGTACCTCAAGCAATGAGTTGCAGCAGATGGTTGAGCTGTTTGCTGCCATCAAGGAAGCGGTGCGGGAGGTTGGCCGGCGCAGGATCGCGATAATCCTCGAGATCGAAAATGCAAAGGTTGCTCTCGATATCGATGAGGTTATTGCCGTTGAAAACATAACCAATATTGAGGATGCGCCCAGAAACGAGGCGAGTTCTCTTGGCATTGCAAGGATCGGCCGGCGGGACAAGACCGATGAGCTGGTGATGTTGATGGAAAGGTTTGCATTCTGATTTTTACGCCGCGTCCAGCAAGGGTGAATGTGGCGCTGCCTCGCCGTAATGACTAACGGGTCATTGCCCCCGGCGTTCCGGCTTCATTGGGGGGGGGCGGCCGTAAAAAAGTGAGCGGAGGTGCCGTCATGGCGACCCTCCGCTCTCGCTCCTACGCAATCTCTCTGGCGGTGCGTCCTCTCCGCCTTGTTCCCCCCCCCGTTTTATTCCAGCAGCGGGGTCTCCTCTGCTGATTTCTCCAATGTACTGTCTGAGGTACCCAGGGCCGCGGTTTCGCGGTCGCTCACGGCCCCGCGCACCAACCGGACCAGCGAGGCGACGTCGCGGTTGAGGTGGGTGGACTGATCCTCCATGTCCTCGGCGATGTGGGCGGCTTGGTCGGCGTCGGCGGCGTTCTGCTGGGTGACCTTGTCCAGGTCGAAGACCGCCTTCGAAACCTGGCCGATGCCGGTGGATTGTTCCTTGGAGGCGTTGGCGATCTCTTTGAGCAGCACGGCTGTTTTCTGGGCCTTGTCCGCCGCTTCTTCAAAGGCGGCGTTGGTCACCTTCACCAGTTCCACGCCCGCTTCAACCCGAGTGCTGGTGCCGGCCAGCAGCTGCGTGGTGTCCTGTGCGGCCTGCGCCGCGCGCCGGGCAAGGTTTCGCACCTCATCCGCCACCACCGCGAAGCCTGCCCCGGCGTCTCCGGCCCTGGCCGCTTCCACCGCCGCGTTCANNCCAGCAGGTTGGTCTGGAAGGCGACGTCCTCGATGGTCTTGATGATCTTCGTCGTCTCGGCGTTGGCCTGGGCGATCTCTTCCATGGCCGCGGTCAGTTCGTGCATCCGTTCGTTGGCGTCGGTCATTACCTGGTTGCCCTCACGCATCAGATCGTCGGCGGCGGTGGCGTTTTCGGCGTTGTTGGCGGTCATGGAGGCGATCTCCTCGAGGGAGGCGCTGGTTTCCTGGAGGGAGGCCGCCTGCTGAATGGCGTTTTCAGCCAGGGATTGGCTTGCCGACGCCGCTTTTTGCGCCACGGCGGCGATCATCGATGAACTCCCGGTCAGCTCGCCGATGATCGTGTCGATGGGTTTGCTCACCACCTTGCGCATGGCCCGGAAGATGATGACGCTGACCAATAACAGCAGGATCAGCGAGCCGGCCAGGAGGATGATCTGCAGGTTGGTGAGAATCCCGTTCAGTTTGGAGAGATCGAAGGTGAGGGCGAGAATGCCGCCATGTTCGCCGGTTACCCAGGTGGGGTGACAGCGGATGCAGTCCGCCTTGACCATCTGGGCGGCATAGATTTGGATGGTGCCTGCCTCGATGATGCGGATCTGTCCCTTTTTACTGATGAGTTGTTGCAGCACCTGCGGGTCGATGGTTTTTTGGGACTTGTCGCTGCCGGATGAAGAGAGATTCATCTTGCCGTCCCGATCGTACAGGGAGACATCGAGAACGCCGGCGATGTTTTTCTGGCGCAGGATGAGTTTTTCAAAGTTTTTCATCTGCCCCCGCTCCAGCGAATCCTCAACGCCGTTTTGCAGGGAGTCAAACAGGGTTTCCACCGACTCGACATAGACAGTGGTCATCTTGCCCTTGACGAAGGTGGTAAGAAAGAAGGCGGCGCAGGCAAGGGAGACAAAGAGGGCCGCCAGGACGGCGAGGGTCACCCTGGCGGTTACCGAAAGGTCGTTGAATGATTTGCTATCCATGCACTTTCTCCCTTACTTGCTGGTTTTTTGGAGTTCGGCTATCCGGTAGAACGGAAAGTTTTTTTTGCGCGCGAAGATCGGCGAGGCGCAGCCGATACAGGGGGCGTTGGCGCCGATACACCAGTTCTGGCCGCCGTTCCACCAGCGGGTGGGGCAGTCGGCGCTGGTGTCCGGCCCCAGGCAGCCGAGTTTGAACAGGCAGCCCTTTGCCCCAAGCTTCTTGGCGAAGATCTCCTGCTGAAAATCATGGTAGCGGGGGCAGGTTTCATGCACCTTGCGATCGAAAAAGAGTTTGGGGCTGTTGTCCTTGGTGAGTTCCGGCATGCCGATCTTGACCAGATGGACCACGGTTTGCCAGACCCAATCGGGATGGGGCGGACAGCCGGGGATGGCGATCACCGGTTTTTTGACCCCGGTTTGCGCATAGTATTCCCGCATGCTGCAGGCGCCAGTGGGATTCCCTTCGGCGGCGGGGATGCCGCCGTGGCTGGCGCAGGTGCCCACGGCCACCGCCGCCGACATGGTCTTCGCGGCCTGGTCGAGATACCAGGCAAAGGGGTGTTCGCCGATCACGCACGCCTCCGGCATCTTGGCCGGGATTGCCCCCTCGACGGCGAGGAAATAAGGGCCGGCCTGGCCGGTGACGAAGCGGGTGATCATCTCCACCGCCTTTTTGCCGGAAATGGCGGAGAGGTCGGCGTGAAAGGCCAGTTGCGAGTAATCGGTGATCAGGGAGGCGGGGGAAGGGGCCTCCGCCTGCAGCAGGGAGATGGAACAGCCGGTGCAGGATTGTCCTTGCAGGTAAACCAGTTTCGGCAGGGCCGCCGGATCGATCTTGTTCAACGCCGCCTGCACCGGCGCCGGGAGATTGCTGACACCGAAGACGGTGCTGAGGGTGGCCGCCATCTGGAGAAACTGTCGTCTGTCGATCATATGAGGGATCCCTGAAATAATGTTTTCGGCGGTGGTGAATGTCTGGCCGCCGTTCGTTGCCGGTGGTCGCCGTCAATGCACCGCGCAGGCGATGCAGGGGTCGAAGGAGTGGATGGTGCGCAGNNATTGGCGACCTTGGTGCCGATCAGCGCCGACTCCATGGCGCCAGGGTTGCCCTGGTCGTCGCGGGGCGATGCGTTCCAGGTGGTGGGGACCACGCATTCGTAGCGGGCGATCTTGTGTTTTTCGATCCGGATATAGTGGAGCAGCCCGCCTCGCGAAGCCTCTGTGGCGCCGAACCCCTCGGCGCTCGCCGGCACGGAGAGATCGGCCATGGTTGGCCCCTTGGGGTCGAGGCGTTCCGTTTCCGCGAGCAGGAAGTCGGCGATC
>DHYT01000037.1:0-283 GCA_002415465.1 Desulfobulbaceae bacterium UBA5123 | reverse complement strand
GGGCGCCTTGATCCAGGAATAGGCGTCTTTCTTGTGCGGGGCCGGGGTGAGCACGGCGTCGCGCACCTTGAGGGCGGTGGGGGATGAGTATTTCGAGTGGTTGATATCCTGGGTGATCCGTTCAAAATCGACCTTTTGCACCGCGCCGTCCAGCAGCACGCCGGGGGCCAGCAACCGCTTGCTGTTGCGGTCCGGGGTCAGCGGCATCAGGCCGTATGAAAGGAAGCCGCCCTTGCTGGCGCCGATGTTCCAGTAATTGGGGAAGCCGCCGGCCACCGCGACG
>DHYT01000091.1:5797-6235 GCA_002415465.1 Desulfobulbaceae bacterium UBA5123 | reverse complement strand
ACTGGAAAACATCATCGAGCGCGGGGTCGCCCTGGCCAAGGACGACACCATCGAGAGCGGCCATCTGCCGGAAGACCTGCGGGGGACCTGTCTCTATACCTTTCGCAAGAAAAGCGGCGTCATCCCCACCCTCGCCGATCAGGAAAAGGCCTATGTCGAGTGGGTGTTGCGGGAGACGGGCGAAAACAAGACCCTCACCGCCCAGGCCCTGGGCATCGATCGGGTTTCCCTCTGGCGCAAGATGAAGAAATACGGCATCGAGTGAGGGCCTCGGGGAGGGGCGGGGTTTGCCGGGGTTGCGCCGAAGGGCTTGAGGCGCGGCGGCAAATGTGCGACACTTTGGCTGATGCGGGGGGCGCGGTTGCCGCCGCGCATGAAGCGCGACGCCCGGCGCAGATCGGCGTGGCGGCGTTTTGTAATCCTGGCATGACAAGAGGG
>DHYT01000091.1:2184-5781 GCA_002415465.1 Desulfobulbaceae bacterium UBA5123 | reverse complement strand
TCTTAAGCGGCCGGGGATTTTCGATATCGAGATCATGGCCAAGCATGGCCGTTTCCAGCCCGGCGACGATCTCCTCTTCATTGTCGTCGCCGGCGATATCCGCGAGAACGTCAAGCCGGTGCTTTCGGAACTGCTCGACCGGATCAAGTCCGAGGCGCTCACCAAACGTGAGATCAGGGCCGGGGAGTAAGGGGCGCCGGATCGCGCTTAAGCCTTGAAAATCCGGTCGCTTTAAGGTACATAGCATTGGTTTCGGCTGTTGGCGGCCGATGCGGCATCCTCAAGTTATTATTTCAGTGTGGGAGAATTACCATGTACAGCGCGTCCGACCTGCGGAAGGGTTTGAAGATCAGTATTGACGGCGAGCCTTATATCATCACCGATTTTTCGTTCGCCAAGCCGGGCAAGGGGCAGGCGCTCTACCGCNNGAAGAGCGGACCATGCAGTTCCTCTATGAGCAGAGCGGCGAATATCATTTCATGGACAACAAGAATTACGAGCAGATCGTTCTCTCCAAGGAACAGCTGGGCGATACCACCAACTTCCTGATGGACAACATGGACGTCGAGGTGCTGCTCTTCGCCGACCGCGCCATCGGCGTCACCCCGCCCACCTTTGTGGAACTCTTCGTCACCAAGGCCGATCCGTGGGTCAAGGGCGACACCAGCGGCAGCGATACCAAGCCGGTTACCGTTGAGACCGGGTACGTGCTGCAGGTTCCGCCCTTCATCGAAGAGGGCGAGAAGATTCAGATCGACACCCGCACCGGCGATTACGTCACCCGGGTTAAAGCCTGATCCGCCCCATGGTTCCCGCCCGCGTCCTGCGGCAACGGGCCGCTCTTTTTCAGGCACTCCGCACCTTTTTTATCGACCGGGGCTATCTCGAAGTGGATACCCCGGTCCGTATCCCCGCCCCGGCGCCGGAGGCGTATATCGATCCGGAGCCTTCCGGCGCCTGGTATCTCCAGACCTCGCCGGAACTCTGCATGAAGCGGCTGCTCGCCGCCGGTTTCCCGAAGATATTCCAGATCTGCAAATGCTTTCGCCGCCATGAGCGCGGTGCGCGCCATCTGCCGGAATTCACCATGCTGGAATGGTACCGGCGTGACAGCGGTTATCTCGATCTGATGGACGATTGCGAGGCGCTGTTGCGTTTCGTGGCGGTGCAAATGGGGGAGGCGGAGACGATTGCGGCGGGCGGGGCGGCGGTCTCCCTGGCCGGCCCCTGGGAGCGGCTGACGGTGGCGGGGGCCTTTCTGCGCTACGGCGGGATGGACGTGGAGGCGGCGCTGGCCGGGGATTGCTTCGATGAGGTGCTGGTGCGGGATATCGAGCCGCGGCTGGGGCGGGCGACGCCTACCTTTTTGTACGATTATCCCGCCGCGCTCGGTTCGCTGGCCCGCTTGCGACCGGATTCCCCCGCCGTTGCCGAGCGTTTCGAGCTCTATGTCGGCGGCGTCGAGCTCGCCAACGGCTTCTCGGAACTCGCCGACCCGGTGGAGCAGCGGCATCGCTTCGACTGCGAGCGGCAACGGATCGCGGCGCTTGGGCGAAAACCCGCGGCGATGCCGGAATCCTTCCTCGCCGCCCTGCCCGACATGGGGCCGGCGGCCGGTATCGCCCTGGGGGTGGATCGGTTGCTGATGCTGCTCCTCGGCGCCCAAAGCATCGACCAGGTGGTGCCCTTCACCCCGGAGTCGCTCTAGTTTCTGAGCCTGTATCCCGTTTTCCCTTACCCCTCCTCGCCAATCAACTCCGGTGTTCGACCGGCCAGCCATTTGATGAACTTGCTCAGCTGGCTCGCCACTTCCTTGTGCATGGTTCCCTGATTGAAGTAGAGCCCCATCCGGCACATCCGGTCGGCGGGATGAAAGCTGTTCTCCGCTTCCAGGCGGACAATCATGCCGTAGAGGGAGTCGATCACCGTGGTGTTCGGGTCGATCCCCTCCGTATCGATCAGTTCCAGGCGAAGTTCGCAAACCTTGAAGAGGGTGAGGGCCGGATGGCTTGAGAGCTTGATCAGGGCGCCGGTCTGGCTGATATCCAGAAATTCGCCGCTGGTGGTTTTGCCGTCGATGTCCACCTGGACTTGATGTTTCGGCAGATAGGCGTGCCGGTCGGCGCGGCGGCGGCTTTGGTGGCCCCAGGCGGCGCGGATTTTTTCGGTCAGTTCGTTGGGGGTGAACGGCTTGATGATGTAGTTGGTTACCCCCAGCTGGATGGCGGTGACGATGAAGTCACGGTTATCGTTTGAGGTCATCATGATGAAGGGCGTTTTCTTGGTGGCCGGGTTCTGGCGCACCTCGTAAAGAAACTCCTCGCCGTTCATCTCGGGCATGTTCCAGTCGGAGATGATGATGTCGACCCGGTACTCGCGGAGGATCTCCAGCCCTTCCCTGCCGTGGGCGGCGGTATGGATCTGTTCGGTGCCGAAATGGTTTTGCAGCGTTGAGCGGACCAGGTTGCGGGCGGTGGCGGTGTCATCGACGATGAGAATGGAGACGTCGCGCATGTGTTGGTTCCTCGTGGTTTTAAGCTTTGGCGATGCTGCTGCAACAGATGGAAATATATTGCCGGGCGGCTGCGATGGCAACCCATGGTGCGACTGTTGCGGTGAAAACGAACGGTTATCTGCCGGGCGGGCAACGTTTCTGGACCATCTGCAGGTCGAGCCAGGTTGCTTTTTTCATATCCGGATTGGCGATGAGGAAATCCGGATGAAAGGTTGGCATCAGGTCGATGCCGTGAAAGGTGTGAAAACGGCCCCGCAGCCGGCTCAGCGGGGTGCCTGTTTTCAGCAGGCCCTGGGCGGCGAGCGGCCCCATGGCGAGAATGACCTTGGGCTTGACCACCGCGATCTGCCGGAGCAGGAACGGGCGACAGGCCTTGATCGCATCCTCTGCGGGGGGGGGGGCCTGGGCGGGATGGCACTTGACCATGTTGGTGAGATAAACCTGCGCGCGGGTCATGCCGATGGCGGCGAGCATCCGGTCGAGCAACTCCCCGCTTGCACCTGAAAAAGGTCTCCCGGTGCTGTTCGCCTCCAGGTCGGGCCATTCGCCGACGATGAAGAGGTCGGCCTTGGCGTTGCCGGCGCCGAAGACGATCGCGTCGCGGCTCGCCGCGAGCGGGCAGCGGTCACAGTGGCCCAGGTCGAGGCGGATATCCTCCAGGGTGGCGTCGTCGTTCGGCAGGGCAGGGCAGGGTACGGCCTCGGTGACGGGCTGACGGCGAGCGGGGGCGGTCCCTTCTGCGGGTGACATGGGGTCGGCAAGCAGGGACTGGACCCCGGCGGTGGCGGGGTAGGAGTCGATGCCCAGCGAGCGATGAAAGGCAAGCACCCTTCTCGTTTCCTGCAGAATCTCGATGATCGCCCGGTTTTCGGTCATTGTTCTCTCGCGCAGCGCTCGGGTTCGGGGGTGTTGCCTTCATCTTTTAAAACAGATGCTCCCCGGCGCGTCAATCGCTATCTGCGGATGTTTTGTGGCTTTCTTGCGGAGAGAAGCCGGTTTGCTCCCCCTCTTCCTAATCCTTGTCGTGGTGGTGTTCTTGAAAGAATTGTTGGGCGCAATCGGGGCAGATGCCGTGGCTGAAG
>DHYT01000091.1:0-2157 GCA_002415465.1 Desulfobulbaceae bacterium UBA5123 | reverse complement strand
TGGTCGTCGCGGATCTTTTTGCAGCAGGCGCAGATCGGCAGCATACCGCTGAGGACCTTGACCTTTTCAAGCGACTCGGTAAGCGCGCGCGTTCGTTCCTTAACCTGCGTCTCAAGGCTGTCCCGGTAGTCGCGCACCGCCTGTTCCGCCTGGTCGCGTTGCCGGATCTGTTTCCGCAGGCCACGGCTGCCGCTGGCAATGCCGGCAAGCCCCAGCAGCCAGACGATGAACAGGGAGCCGCCGGTCATCCACATGTATTGATTCTCCCGCGCCAGGAAAGGCGCCAAGGCGACGTTGACGGTGACTCCGCCGCGGATGTCGCCCACCTTGTAGCCATTGCCGCAGTGGCAGTGAAGGCATCCTTTCTCGACCAGCAGCGGACGCATGAGGCGCAGATGGGGTTTCCCGTCGAGGGGGATGAACTCAGCGCGTTCCGTGGCGCCGTTCGCAAAGGCCGCCAGGGCGTCACGCTCCCATTGGTCCGGGCTGTTTCCCGGCCGGANNCGGCTTCAGGCTGGTGATGTGGCCGGTGATGTCGGTGGTGTCGGGAGCGAATTCATTGAGGGTGCGGATCATGTAGGCCGGGTTCATCAGGGTAAGGCGCCGTCCTGACGGGGTGGTCACGTCACGCTCCGGGATCTGCTCCAGGTAGGGGTTCGGTCGGGTGATTGCATCAGCGACGACATAGATGCCGCCGCGGGAGGCGATCCATGCGCGTATCGCCTTGTCGCGGCCGAAACGCGCCTCTGCCTCGGCGCGGCACATTTCCTTGGTGGTCTTGTTGATGAGGGAGAGATCGGCTGCCAGCATCACCGCCATGGTAATGGTCCAGGCGCTGAGCAGAAACCAGGTGTAACGGAAAAGGGATTGCATGCGGGATTCTGTGTCTTTGGGTTGGCAAACCTCAACAACCGATCTTGCGGATTCGTTATGAAAGATCATAGCCTTAAGTAATTAATTTAATTAATAACTATTATGAATAGTTGGCGGGCGTGAGGGTACGACAGTTTGGATATTTCCGCAAGGGAAATTGGTGCGGTGTCGCGCGGGGAGGGGTCAGTTGGCGGGGTGGGCGTTGTTCAGCAGGTTGCGAACGGTCATGGCCATGCTGTGCCGTGACACCGGTTTCATCAGCAGCGCCTTGACGCCGATCTGTGTGAGGGATTCCTCGTTGATCATGCTGCTGTGGCCGGTGGTGATGATGATCGGCGTCTCCGGCCGGATGGCGAGAATGGCGGTCGCCAGTTCCTTGCCGGTGAGACCCGGCATGGTCTGGTCGGTGAAGACAAGATCAAAGGCGGCCGGATTTTTTTTAAACTCGCAAAGCGCCTCTTCGCTGTTATGCATGGCCGTTACCCGGTAGCCCAGGCCTTCCAGGGTCAATTTTTCCGCCAGCAGCACCGGCTGCTCGTCGTCGACGACCAGGATGCGCTCGTCGCCGTGGGGCAGGTGCGCCGTCTCCGGGGCATTCTCGCTGACGGCATCCCCTTTTGCCGCAGCCGGGATGTGGATGGTGAAGGTGGCGCCGCGGCCTACGGCGCTGGCAACATGCACCGCTCCGTGCATTTCGTGGATGATGCCGTGCACGATGGCGAGCCCCAGGCCGGTGCCGCGCCCCGGCTCCTTGGTGGTGTAGTAGGGTTCGAAGATGTGTTTGAGGGTAGCCTCGTCCATGCCGCAGCCGGTGTCGCTGATGCGGATCTCGATGAACTCGCCCGGCGTCATTTCCTGGTTCGGCGGCAGGTCGGCGGCGGCAAGCTGCCTGCGGCCGAGGCAAACGGTGAGGACCCCCTTTTCGTTCTCCATGGCGTGGAGGGCGTTGGTGCAGATATTGACGATAACCTGCTGGAATTTGGTGGGGTCGGCATGGATCAGGCCGCAGTCGCCGTCGATCTCCTCCCGGATCTCGATGCTGCTCGGCAGGGAGGCCCGGAGCAGTTTCAGGGATTCCTTGACCATGGTCGCCGGTGAGAAGAGGTCTGCCTCAATGCCGGTCTTGCGGCTGAAGGTGAGGATCTGGCGGACCAGGGCGGCGGCCCGGTTCCCGGCCTTGATCACCTCGGCGATATGGCGGCTTGCGGCCTCGTTGCCGGCAACGGCATCCTCGACCAGTTCCGCATAGCCGAGGATCGGGGTGAGGAGGTTGTTGAAGTCGTG
>DHYT01000055.1:9403-9566 GCA_002415465.1 Desulfobulbaceae bacterium UBA5123 | reverse complement strand
GTGTAATCGGCGGGCGCGCTCCAGCCTACGACCTTGGAGGCCTGTGCGGCCGGATCATCCTTGCCCATGGCGGTCAAGGCAGCCGCCATCTTGTCGGCCACGGCCTTGTCGGTGGTGGCGAGGGCGGCCATCGGCCACTCCGGATAGAGGCGGGTGCTGTGGG
>DHYT01000055.1:8260-9290 GCA_002415465.1 Desulfobulbaceae bacterium UBA5123 | reverse complement strand
CCCTCGTCCTGCATCCGCTCCAGGGTGTCGCTGCGCACGGTGCCCACGTCAACGGAGCCGTTTTTCACCGCCAGGACGACGTTGTCGTGCTTGCCGCCCTCGATGTAGGCCGCGGTATCCTTGGTGACGTCGATGCCGTTTTCAAGAAGGAGATGTTGCGCCATGTGGGCGCCGCCGAAGGAGGAGCGTTGCACGCACATGAATTTTTTGCCCTTGATGTCGGNNGGAGTTGATCATGGTGGCGATGGCGCGCACGTGGTGCTTTTTTTCCATCTCCACGTAAAAGGCGGAGTTGGCCAGCATGAAATCGATCTGTTTGTTGACCACCGCCGGTTCGATGTCGGTGAATTTGAGCGGGATAATGGTGACCTGCTCGCCCATCTTCGCGCTCAGGTAGGCGCCGGTGGCCCCCCATTTTTTCATGGCCTCCGGGGCGCCACGCTTGGCGAGCACGCCGATTTTCAGATCCGCCTGGGCGCTGCCGACGACCCCCATGTTGAGAAGGATGGCCGCGCAGAGTGCACCGATGATCGTAACTGTTCTGCTCATGTTGATTGTACCTCGCTGGAAGGTTGATTGAATCAAACAACGGTTTGGGTGGCGCTGTTTTCCTGGGAGGCGCTTGGATTCGCATTCCCTGCCGGAGATATTTTTTTTATCACCTGGGGAAGCGGTTTGGCAATCAAATTATCAGTTAAAGTTATTATTTTTATAGCTAAATACCTGTGGTGGCAGGATGGGCCGAAACCACGATTGGCAGGTAGGGGCGGCATGCCCATGCCGTGGTCGGGGACGCGGCCGCGTTGGCGGCCGGGTTGTAGTTCTGGCCGATTTTTGAAAGAGATTGACCTTTGTGGAAGTTATATTAATAATGTCAGCTTCCCGTTTCAGCGGTTAAAAAGGTTGCCGGCGGTTCCCTTCCGCGCCACGTGATTCCGGCGCGGCGGAGCAGGCCTGCAAGGCTTCAGGTATGGAAGATAAAAACGAACCGGAAATCATTGATATCGAGCAGGACGACGAGTATCCGGCC
>DHYT01000055.1:0-8181 GCA_002415465.1 Desulfobulbaceae bacterium UBA5123 | reverse complement strand
TTTCCAGAAATACTGGATGCAGAACTTCCTCGATCTGATCCAGGAGGGCAATGTCGGCCTGGTGCAGGCGGTGAAGAAATTCGACCCCTATCGCGGCGTCAAGTTTTCCTACTACGCGGCCTACTGGATCAGGGCCTATATCCTTAAATACATCATGGATAACTGGCGGCTGGTGAAGATCGGCACCACCCAGGCGCAGCGCAAGCTCTTCTTCAGCCTCAACAAGGAGAAGAAGCTCCTTGAGTCGCAGGGTTTCAAGCCCGAGGTGAAGCTGCTCGCGGAGCGGCTCAACGTCAAGGAAAGCGAGGTCATCGAGATGACCCAGCGCATGGACGGATGGGATGTCTCCCTGGAAAGCCCGATGCGGGAGGATTCCGGCGACGAGCAGAAGAATTTTCTGCCCGATCGGTGCGCTTCCGTTGAGGATAATGTCGCCGACAGCGAGATCAGGGAGCGGATTGCCGACCTCCTCCTCAAGATGAGCGCGGTGATGAACGAGAAGGAGGTGGCGATCCTGACCGGCCGCCTGCTGACCGACGAGCCTTTGACCCTGCAGGATATTGCCGACCGGTTTCACGTCTCCCGGGAGCGGGTGCGCCAGATCGAGGCCAATCTCCTGAAAAAGATGAAGGAGTTTATCGAGGCGGAAATGCCCGATATCAAGGATTTTCTCGTGGAAACACTGGATCAGTGGCGGACGTAAGGCCTGCCGGCGCGGGCCGGCGTCGTTTTGTGGAAGCCTTTCGCTTCACCGTGGTGAAACAAATAAAACATTGCAGGGAAGGTTACGAATGCAAGTCCCCTTACTTGATTTGAAAGCCCAATTGGCGCCGTTGCGGAACGAGATTCTCAGGGAGGTTATCGAGGTCATCGATTCCACCACCTATATCATGGGCCCCAAGGTGGCGGAACTGGAAGAGAACATCGCCGCCTATTGTCGCGTCCCGCATGCCCTGGGTGTTTCCAGCGGCACCGACGCCCTTCTGGTGGCGCTGATGGCCATGGGGGTCGGGCCCGGGGACCTGGTTCTCACCACCGCCTATACCTTTTTCGCCACCGTCGGCAGCATCCTGCGGCTTGGCGCCCGGCCGCTCTTTGTCGATATCGACCCGGTCACCTACAATATCGACCCCGGGCAAATGGCGGCGGCCCTTGCCGAGGATCCGGCCCGGACGGCCAGGATCAAGGTGATTCTGCCGGTGCATCTCTACGGGCAGTGCGCGGATATGGGCCGAATCCTGCCGCTTGCCGAAAAGTACGGCATCCCGGTGCTTGAGGATGCGGCGCAGGCCATCGGCNNGCGACGGCGGGATGATCGTCTCCCGCGAGGCGGCCCTGTACGACAAGATGCGGATCATCCGCGTGCATGGCGACGCGGGTCGCTATGAGCATCATGTGATCGGCGGCAATTTCCGGCTTGATCCCTTGCAGGCATCGGTATTGAACGTGAAGCTGCCGCATCTGCCGGCCTGGCATCAGGGCCGGCGTGCCAACGCGGCCGCCTACCAGCGGTTGTTCGGGGCGTCGGGGCTGCTCGCGGCGGGCAAGGTCAGGTTGCCGGCCGCGGTGTACCGTGAGGCGGCGGAAACTGCGGGGAATCCGGAGTATCATATCTACAACCAGTTCGTGATCCGGGTCGACGATCGGGACGGGGTGATCCGCTTCCTCCAGCAGGAAGGGGTTGGCGCGGCCATCTATTATCCGGTGCCGCTGCATCGCCAGCAGTGCATGGCCGGACTGGGCTATGAGGATGTCAGCCTGCCGGAAACGGAAAAGGCGGCCGCTGAAACCCTGGCCCTGCCGATCTATCCGGAGCTAACCGAAGAGATGCTCGCCCAGGTGGTGGGCAGGATCGCCGCCTATTTCGGTTGTTGAGCGGTTCAGGCGCAGCCGCCTGTTCGGCTTGAAGGTTTTATTGACACGCACCGCGTCGGCATTGGCGCTGTGCGTGTTTTGTTTTTTATGCTACAAGGGTATGCATGACTGTTCTGTTTGCAAAGAGGCGCCGGGGAAACGCTGTACCGCCGGCGGCGGGTTCGGGCCGGCGAGCGGGTTTATCCGTGGCGATAGCGGCGGCATGGCTCGTTCTCGCCTGGTTGGGTGGCGGCGACTGTCTTGCCGCGTCCGAGCCTGGCCCCATCGTGCCCTTCCGGCAGGTGGAGCAGCTGCAGAAGGAGGTGCCGGAATGGAAGCGGGCTTGGGATACGGCGCGGCGGATGGTGCTGGCGGGAGATTATCCGGCCGCGGCCGCCGTCTACGAAGTGCTGTTGGCGCAACGGCCTGGGCTTGACGAGGCCCGGTGGGAATTGGCGAAGACCTATGTTCGGATGCAGGCCTGGCCGAAGGCCGTCGCGCTTCTGGAGCGGTTGCTCGACGGCAGCCCCGACCAGGGCGAATACCTCAACGCCCTCGCCCAGGTCATGGTGGCGCAAAAGCACTGGGGGCGGGCGGTGGAGCTTTTTGCCAGGGTGCTTGAGAAATCCCCCGGCGAGGCGGCGGCCGTCGAGGGCATGGCTGCCGCCCTGCTTGTCCTGGATCGGCAGGCGGAGGCCCTGCCGTATCTCGAACGGGCCTATCGTCAGTCGCCGGACGATAACCGGCGACGTCTGGCCTTGGCCGATCTGGCGTACCGTCTGGGCGAGTTCGAGCTTGCCCGGCCGCACCTGGTCGCCTTGGCGGCCGCTGCCGATGCAAGCTCCGAACTCCTGCTCCGCGCCGCGCGGGTGCATGACAGGCTCGGGCAGCAGGGTTTGGCGGCAACCTACTGGCAGCGGCTGGTTGAGCGCATGCCGAATCATGTCGAGGCGCATCAGCGGCTGGCGGCTTTTTACGAGCAGGGCGGCCGTTTCGGCGAGGCGCTGAAGCATCTGCAGGTGCTTAACCGCCTTGCCCCCAACGATACCTCGCTCTGGTTGCGGATCGGCAAGGCGCTGGTGGTCGCCTCGCGCGGCAAGGAGGCCTTGACGTATCTTGATCGGTATGTGGCGGCGGTCCCCGATGACCTCGCAGCCCTTGAGCTGTTGGTGAACCTCTACGCCCGGCAAGGGGAACAGGCCGCGGCAGCGGTGCGCCTTGACCGTTTTCTGGCCGTGCGGGCGCAGCCGGACGCCGGCCGGATCAAGCAGTCGGCGCGGCTGTATGAGGCCGCCGATCGCCTTGAGGACGCCGTGGCCGCGTATCACCGTTATTTCGCCCAGGGTGGCGTCGATCCGGATGCCGTGCCGGCAATGGCGGCGGATTTGCGGAAATTGGGCGTTCGTGGCCGTTTCGACGCCGTGAAGAGGTTTGCCGACGCCGGCGCCCCCTCCACGGCGATCGGTTCGGAACGATACCGTCTGCTGATTGCCGCCGCTTTTGCCGGCGGCGGCTGGTGGGATCGCGCCGGGGCCGAGTATGAGGCGCTGGCGGCGGGCGGAGACGCGTCGATTGCGCGTCAGGCCTTGCTGTGCTTGAGCGATATGTACCTGGAGATGGGTCAGTTCTATGCGTCGGAGCAGGCGTTGCGGCGCGCCCTGGCGCTGGGCGGCGAGGCGGGGCCGGTTTTGCTCAGCCTCTTCGATCTGGCGATTCGTGCCGGTAATGTTGAAGATGCCGAGGTCTGGCAGCAACGGTTTGCCGCATTGGGCGCCGGGGCCATGCAGTCCTGGCGCGCGCAGTTCATCTATGCCCGGTTGCTGGCCGCCAAGGGCGAGTCCGGGCTTGCCGTCCGCAACTGTCGCCGGTTGTTGACCGCGGTGGCCGCTTCGCGCGATGCCGGGGCCGGGGCGATCGAGATTGAGGTCGGCTTGGCCCTCGCCGATTTCCTGCTGGGGTCCGGCGACCCTGTCGCGGCCCTGCGGCAACTGGACGGTATGCCGGCGGAACAGGCGACCGGGCTCGGCGCGCAGGTCTTGCGGCAAGATCTGTATCAGCGACTGGGGCAGCCGGAAAAAGCCGAGCAGGTTGCGCTGGCGGCGCTTGCCGAGGCGGATTCCGGGGATGAGGGGCTGCCGCGCCTTGCCGATCTGTACCGGCGTCGGGGAATGGTTGACGCCATGGGCAAGGTCGCGCAACGGATCAGGAAACGGCTGCCGGATTCCCCGCGCGCCCTCCTCTGCGTGGCCTCGGCATTCCGGGCGGCCGGGCAGGACGATGAGGCCGAGGCCGTTCTGGCGGGACTGGCGGGCCGTTCGCAAGGGGAGAGTGGGGCTGCGGTGGCGCTTCTGCAACTGCTCTTTGACGGCGGTCGTTTTGCCGAAGCCCTTGCCCTTGCGGAGCGGCTGCCGGTGGCGCCGGATGCGCGTCCGGATGCGGTGCTGCTGAAGGCCAGGGCCCTGTGGGCGCTTGACCGCCGTTCGGAGGCGGTCAAGGTCTATGAGGCGTTCCTTGCCCCGTCGGCGGCCGACCGGATGGATGGCGAGGTTAGGGGACAGGGGATTCCCTGTCCGCCCCTGGTCGCGCAACCGAGCATCTGGCAGATTGTCACCCTGCACGGTGAAGAGCCTGCCGGCTTTATCGATACCCTGATGTCGCCGGCGCACGTTGCCGCCCTGGTGAAGGATCCGGTGCAGCAGCGTTTGGGGGCGATCGCCGCCCGTTATTATTCGCTTTACCGTTGGCAAAAACGGTTTTATCCCGAGTATGCGGCCAGGCGCGCCGTCCTGCGCAAGGAGTTTTTCTATGCGGCGCAACAGTATCAGGTCGCCTTGCGGGCGGAGCCGGAAAGCCCCTCGCTGCTCTTTGATCTTGCCGGGGTATGCAGTCGCCTGGGGCAGCTCGGCGATGAGGCCGGCATCTACGAGCGGATGATCGAGCATCGGATCGATTTTCCCGGCCTTGACGAGGCGCGACAGCGCAACCGTTTAAAGATGCGGCCGTTGACCTCGGTTTCGTACGGATATCTTGAGGAAGACGGCCGGGAGGGCTACAAGGATATCCGTCGCGACTGGCAGGAGGCGGCAATGCGTTTCACGCCTTTCAACCTGAGCGGCCATGAACTGGATATCGCCTTTTCGCGTCGTCTGTACCGCGCCCTTGCCGACGACGACAAGATGCGGGCCAACCGTGGGCTGCTCTCCTATGCTGCCCCCCTGACGCCATGGCTGTCCGGTCGTTTGGGGGTGGGGGTCGAGTCTCCGGAGGCGGACAGTGTCGCGCAAACGGGCTTGCTGCAAGGCGGCTTGACCGGCAAGATCGGCGACAAGGTGCGGGCCGATCTCTCTTTTGACCGCGATCTGGTGACCGACACCCTTGCCAGCGTGACCCGGAACGTGCTGCGGGAAACCGTCAAGGGCGGCGTTTCCCTTGATCTGCTTCCCCGCCTGCGGGTGGGCGGGGATTGTTCGTTTGTCGATCTTTCGGATGGCAACGCGATCAGGGGGTATGATTTCTGGGGCAGTTACCTTCTCCTCACCGAGCCGCATTCCCTGCGGGTGCGGTATGTGTACGATTTTAAGGATTCACGGGAGGGGCGGATCGGCGGCCCGTTGACCGCCGACGGCTTTGCCGCCGTTGACCACCCGTATTGGACGCCGATGAATTATTGGCTGAACCGTTTCATTGTTTCCTATCGCCGGCAGTTGTCCGAGGAAATTCTTGACCGGGGCGGGCCTACCTATTATACCGCTGAGTATTCCCTTGATTATGACTCGCTGGGGCGTCAGTTCCAGACCATCGGCGCGGGATTTCTGTACGAATGGTCGTCGCATTTCCTGATGGAGGCGGCGGCGACCTTGACCTCTTCCGATCTCTATCGGCGCAAGGAAATTTCTCTTTCCCTCGTTTATAGATGGTAGCGGTTACCGGCGAGATTCGTTATGATGCAGCATGCATCTTGAACCGGCCTCTTCGTGCCCGGCGGCGAAGGCATTTGGTGGCGCAGTGACAGTTGACGATAACGGCCCGACGTGGGCCGCATTTTTTTTGTGTGTGGAGGAATTGTAATGGTTGTGCGAGTACCCATGTCCGTCAACGGGCATGAACGGTTGCGAAAAGAGTTGATGCGGCTTGAACGGCAGGAGCGACCGGAAGTGATCAAGGCCATCGAGGTGGCGCGGGCCCACGGCGACTTGAAGGAAAACGCCGAATACCATGCCGCCAAGGAGCGGCAGGGGCATATCGAGGGCCGGATCATGGAGCTGAAGGACAAGCTCGGGCGGGCCGAGGTCATCGATTGTTCGCAGGTATCCTGTGAGCGGGTTGTCTTCGGGACGGTGGTGAGCCTGATGGATCTGGATACCGAGGAAGAGTTGCGGTATCAGCTTCTGGGGCCGGATGAGGCCGATGTCAAGGAGGGCAGCATCTCGGTGCTGTCGCCGCTTGGACGGGCGATGATCGGCAAGGTGGTCGGCGATGAGGTGCGGGTGCAGACCCCTGGCCGGGTGCGTGAGCTTGAGATTATCGAGATCAATCCGCCGGCCGCGGAGTAGGCGTGGCCGGCGGGTTTCCGCTCAATCGGCCATTGGCTGGCTGCAGGCGCCGAACAGGAAGATGTTGCTGATCTCCTTGGCCGTTTCCTCAATGGTGTAGCCGGTTTCCGGCGCCAGCACCCACAGTCTGCTCATCTCGTCCAGGGCGCCGAAAAAGGCGCGCTTGGCGACCCCCGGCAACAGTTCCTTCCTGAAGATATTTTTTTCCTGGCCCAGATGGATGATGGTGGAGATGATATCCACGTACTCGATGAATCTGGTGTTGCGGTACTCCTTCATGAACTTGTTGCTCTGCCGCAATTCCATCTGCAGCACCTCGGCCAGATCCCTTTTTTCTTCCACCAGTTTCAGATGATGCAGGGCAAAAACCTCAAGCATCCGTCTGGGGTCGGTTTCTTCCTCAATGGCGAGCTTGACCTGCAGGATGATCTTGCCGATTTCCTCCTCGAAGATTGAAATCAGGATGTCGTATTTGTTGTTGAAGTAGAGATAGATGGTGCCGTCCGCAACCTTGGCTTCCTTGGCGATATCGGATATCCTGGCGCTGAAGAACCCCTTGCGGGCAAATACCTTGATCGCGGCCTGGATAATTTTTTGATGCTTGTCGGAGGTTCTCATCTGCTCAACACTGACTCACGTGGGTTGTGGGGTGGATGGATACGGAAAAAGGATTGCGGGGCGCCGCAACATTATTCTGAATGATGGTTCATTTTGATCTTTCATCATAGAGGTGGGATGGGGCGCTGTCAAGGTGAAAAAAAGGGTGCGGCCGATTCGTGGCTGCTGCCTGTATTTGCGTTGTTTTTTTTTCCGCCGGGGCCGTGGCGGCGGGCTTGCCGGAGAGGCGATTTTCTTGACAAGCGAGTGGCCCTGCGGGTAGTTTGTTCCGGTTTGGCTGTGGCGGAAATGCCTGCCGAACCGAGAAAAGATAGACAAGCATAACAACTGTCAGGGAAGGAGATGGTATGAGGATATTGGTCGTGGGCGGCGGCGGCAGGGAACATTCCCTGGTCTGGAAACTCAAGCAAAGCCCCAGGGTCGAGAAGATATTCTGCGCCCCCGGTAACGCCGGCATCGCGCAACTTGCCACCTGCGTCGATATCGCGGCGGATGAGATCGAAAAGCTGGCGGCCTTCGCCCGCGACGAGGCCATTGGCCTCACCGTGGTGGGGCCGGAACTGCCGCTGACCCTGGGGATTGTCGACCGTTTCGAGGCTTTGGGGCTGCGGGTGTTCGGCACCTCTCAGGCCGGAGCGATTCTCGAGGGCAGCAAGGTGTTCACCAAGGACCTGCTGGCCAAGTATAACATCCCGGCCGGCCGCTCCCGTACCTTTACCGATCGCGCCGAGGCGGTTCGTTACATCCAGGAGGTCGGCGCGCCGGTGGTGGTCAAGGCCGACGGCCTTGCCGCCGGCAAGGGGGTGATTGTCGCCCATACCGTGGCCGAGGCGATCAGCGGCGTTGATCTGATTATGTCCGACAAGGCTTTCGGGCAGGCGGGCGACCGGCTGCTGGTTGAGGAGTTTCTCGCCGGTGAGGAGGCGTCGTTCATCGCCTTCACCGACGGCAAGACGGTGTTGCCGTTGCCCACGTCGCAGGACCACAAGGCCGTTTTCGATGGCGATAAGGGGCCCAATACCGGTGGCATGGGCGCCTATTCGCCGGCGCCGGTGGTGACCCCGGAGATCCCCGGCCGCGTCATGCGCGAGGTGATCATGCCGACGCTCGCCGGCATGGAGAAGGACGGCATCCTCTACACCGGCTTCCTGTATGC
>DHYT01000042.1 GCA_002415465.1 Desulfobulbaceae bacterium UBA5123 | reverse complement strand
AAGACCCCAGGGTGCGCTCCGGCCACCCGCACCGCCGCCCGCGAACTTTCCAGATCAATGCCGATGGTGAGCATCCGCCCCACCCCGGCGGCGCGGGCACGCTCGAGTACATCCCGCCGGTCTTCACCGTAGGCGCCCATGTCAAGATGGCAATGCGTATCGATGATCTCGCCCCCCGCCGGCAAAACCGGCAGCGGGGCATCTTTTTTGTTTTTGGCCAATGTCCATCCTCCCGACGCCCCTTCTAACAAATTATCCAGGAACACGCAACGCGGTGGTTCAACCTCGCAAATGATTTGACAAATTCCAAACCCACAGACTATGTTTATGGCTGTTTAAAGGCGGCCTGAACGCTGCTGGGCATTTGGCCTTCTCCCCGAGCACTGACCGATCGCGGCAGCACGCAAAGCGGAATATACCATACATGTCATCGCCGGTTCTCGAAGCCATCCATAAACGCCGCTCCATCCGTGAATACACGGACCACCCCGTCGAGAACGATCTTCTCCACGAAATCATCCGGGCCGGGACATGGGCGCCGTCCGGGCTCAACAACCAACCGTGGCGCTTCGTCATCATCACCGATCCGCAGACCCGCCATCGCCTCGCCGGACAGACCCATTACGGCCATATCGTCAAGGCGGCCCCGGCATTGATCGCCGTCTACCTCGACCAGGCCGCCATCTATAACGAGGTCAAGGATCATCAAGCCGTCGGCGCCTGCATCGAGAACATGCTGCTCGCCACCGAGGCGCTCGGCCTCGGCGCGGTCTGGCTCGGCCAGATCCTGCAGAACAAGAACGAGGTGAACGCCATTCTCGGCCTGGCCGGGGAATACGACCTGATGGCGGTGCTGGCCATCGGCCACCCGGCCCACCACGATCAGCAATCCCAACGCAAGCCCCTTGCGGATGTCATCCTCAAGGAGATCTAAACAAACGTTATCGATATGAGTTTTTACATTATATAACTGCGAAACCAAAACCGGCGCGTGCCTCCGGCACGGCGCCCCGAGGAGGAACCAACGATGCAAGCTGCCCCCAAACCGCATTTCCCCAAACTCACCCACATCCTTTGCGCCATCGCCCTTACGCTCACCCTGGGCGGCTGCGCCGAGATGAACCTCGGCGGCCCCTCCGCCGGTCTCGGCCCATCACCCGCCGTAACCAAGGATGAGCCGGCAATCGCCGAAAACCAGCCCTATTACCCCACCGACTTCAACGACCTGCTCATCCCCGGCGAACTCAACTGGAACCGCGAAAAAAGCATGACCATCCGAACCTCCTCCTTTGCCGGCGGCATCCTCCATTTTTCCGGCCGGGTCGAGATCAACTCCCTGACCGACTTCTTCACCGTCAGCATGGCCAAGGACGGCTGGAAGATGGCCGGCTCCGTCAAGCAGAAGAGCAACCTGTTGATCTTCACCAAGAAAAACAAGGCTTCCATGATCACGGTTTCCCCTGGTGAATTTCAAATGAAAACCGAGGTATACGTCTACATCACCGAGGACATTGCCGCGGAAATGAACCAGGGCGCCACCAGCGTCGAAAGCATCCGCTAACATCCTTGCCAACAGGAGGCCCCGCCATGTCTTCACCGCTTGCCGCCAAGCGTATCGTTCTGGGAGTCACCGGCAGCATCGCCGCCTACAAGGTCGCCGACTGGGTTCGCTCCCTGAAACGTGACGGCGCCACGGTAACGGTGATCATGAGCAAGGGGGGGGCGCGCTTCGTGACCCCCCTCACCTTTGCCGCCCTCTCCGGCAACCATGTCCACGACGACATGTTTTCCATGAGCATGGCCGAACAGATCCCGCATATCGAACTGGCGAAACAGTGCGACCTCCTGCTGGTGGCGCCGGCCAGCGCCGACGCCATCGCCCGGCTGGCGCAAGGGCTGGCGGACGACCTGCTCTCCACCGTCGCCCTGGCCACCGAGGCGCCGATCATGCTTTGCCCGGCCATGAACAGCAAGATGTTCATGCACCCCGCCACCCAGACGAACCTTGCCCGGCTTGCCGAATTCGGCTACAGGATCATCAAGCCGGATGTCGGCGCCATGGCCTGCGGCGACGACGGGCCCGGCCGCCTGCCGGAATGGCATGTGGCCCGGCATGCCATCTTGAGCATCTTTGCCCGGCAGGACCTTACCGGCCGATCCGTGCTGGTCACCGCCGGCCCCACCTGGGAACCGCTCGATCCGGTTCGCTTCCTGAGCAACCGCTCCAGCGGCAAGATGGGCTACGCCGTCGCCGCCGCCGCCAGCCAGCGGGGCGCGTCGGTCACCCTGATCAGCGGCCCGACCACCCTGCACGCCCCGCCGGGGGTCAACACCATCCAGATCACCACCGCCCAGGAGATGTACGACGAAACCATCAGTCGCGCCGAGGGGATCGACGTGGTGGTGAAAGCGGCGGCGGTTTCGGATTTCCGCCCCGACACCCAGGCGGACCAGAAACTCAAAAAGGCAACCGCCAAGGCCGGCACCCTCACCCTGCACGCCAATCCGGACATCCTGCAGACCCTTGGACAACGGAAAGGCAAGTGCCACTACCCCCTGCTGGTCGGCTTTGCCGCTGAAAGCGAAGACCATCTCAACGAGGGGCGCCGCAAACTGCGCGAAAAGAACCTCGACCTGATGGTTGTCAACGACATCACCGGTGTCGACTGCGGTTTCGGGGTCGACACCAACCGGGTCACCCTCCTCGACTACAACGATGCCACCGAGGAGCTGCCCCTGCTCAGCAAGGAGGAGACCGCCCATCGCATCTGGGATCGGGTGGCGCGCCTGCTCGATTCACAATGATGAAAATTGCAATATCCATCTCCCGCCGGTCCTATGATGTATGATAGGGTGGCTGCTGAGCATGTACTTTCATAACGCGAAAGGAGATACATCCCAATGATCGATCTCAAGAACCTCGCCCTGCGCGGCAAAATCGTCTCCATCGGCATCCTCCTGCCAACCGTCCTGCTGCTTGTCCTCTTCAAGATGTACTCCGACGAAGGGAAGGAGAAAAGCCTGCAGAGCTACGCCGACAAGGCCCGCGCCATCTGCCTTACCGCCGAGGCGACCCGCATGGAGATGGAAGACAAGTGGAAGCTCAACGTCTTCAACCAGCCGCAGCTCAGGGAATACGCCGAAAACGGCCAGCATGAGAAGATGCTGGCCATGGTGCCGGTTTTCTCCTCCTGGCAGGCGGCCATGCGCAAGGCCGACGAAGGCGGCTACACCTTCAAGGTTCCGAAATTTTCCCCCCGCAACCCAAAAAACCAGCCCGACGAGTTCGAAGCCAGGGTCCTGAAGCTCCTCTCTGAAAAAAACCTCGACGAATACTATGAGGTTGACGAGCAACAAAACGCCGTCCGATATTTCCGGGCCGTGCGGCTGACCGAGACCTGTCTGCTCTGCCACGGCGACCCGGCCACCTCCCAAGAACTCTGGGGGAACGACCAGGGCCTCGATCCCACCGGGGTCAAGATGGAAGACTGGAAGGCAGGAGAGATCCACGGCGCCTTCGAGGTCATCCAGTCACTTGCCGTCGCCGACAAACAGCTGGCCACCTCCATCGGCAACGCCAGCAAGGTGGTGCTCGTCGGCCTTGTGCTGATGGGCGTCTTCTTCGCCGTCTTCGTGGTCCGCATCGTCTCCAATTCGGTGATCAAGCCGATCACCCGGATCATCGGCGACATGAGCAACGGCGCCGCCAACATGCTGGATGCCGCCAACCTGGTGGCGAGCTCCAGCCACCGTCTGGCGGAAGGCGCCGCCGACCAGGCGTCGAGCCTTGAAGAAACCGCCGCCTCCCTTGAGGAGATGTCGGCGATGACCAAATCCAATGCCGAGAACGTCAGCCAGACCAGCAACATGGCGGAGAACGTGCGCACATCGGCGGAAACCGCGCAGCACAGCATGGAACGGATGCTGGAGGTGATCAACAAGATCAAGGCCTCATCCGACGAAACCGCGTCCATCGTCAAGACCATTGACCAGATCGCCTTCCAAACCAACCTCCTGGCCCTCAACGCGGCCGTCGAGGCGGCCCGCGCCGGCGAGGCGGGAGCCGGATTCGCGGTGGTTGCCGACGAGGTCCGCTCCCTTGCCATGCGGAGCGCCGAGTCGTCGCAAAACACCACCGCCCTGATCGAAGAATCGCAGAAGAACGCCGACGATGGCGTCAAGGCCGCCGAGGAGGTCAAGCTGATCCTCACCGAGATCGTCGACGG
>DHYT01000127.1:350-13501 GCA_002415465.1 Desulfobulbaceae bacterium UBA5123 | reverse complement strand
TGGTCTGGATGCCCAAGATGCTCAAGGATGAGCTTGCAGAGAAACTGCAGCAGCGTTGCAAGGATCTCGGCATGCCGGAGCTGTACGATATGATCGCCACCGAAGAGCAGGGGACCACCGAGGAAGAGATCGTCGCCTTCCTGAAAGAGAAGGGCCACCCGGCGTTGACCATGGAAACTGCGGTATAGGCGCGGGGCGACAAACGATATCTACTGAATAGATAACAAACCGATTTTTCTCGATATAAGGGGAGGAACAGACAGATGGCTTTAACAGGTATACAAATCCTCAAGATGCTTCCCAAGAAGAACTGTGGGGAGTGTGGGATCCCGACTTGTCTTGCTTTTGCCATGAAGGTGGCAGCGGGTCAGACCGAGATCGGCGAATGTCCGTACGTGAGCGATGAGGTCAAGGAGAGCATTGGCGAGGCATCAGCGCCGCCGATCCGGACCATCAAGCTGGGAGCAGGCGAGGGCGCCTTTACCGCAGGCGGAGAAACCTGTCTGTTCCGCCATGAGAAACGCTTTGAGAACCCCACCGGCATCGGCGTGCTTGTCACCACTGAGATGAACGATGCCGATGTCGACGGCCGCATCAGCCGTTTCAACACCTTGTGCTATGAGCGGGTAGGCGTGATGCTGAAGGCAGACATCATCGCCGTCAAGGACAGCAAGGGTGACGAAGGCTCTTTCACCGCCCTGGTCAAGAAGGTACTCGACGGCGCCGCCAAGGCAAGTCTGGTGCTGATCAGCGACAACCCGGCCACCCTGGCCGCCGGCGCCAAGGCCTGTGGCGACCGCAAGCCGTTGCTTTTCGGCGCCACCAAGGCCACTGCCGCGCAGATGGCCGGCATCGGCAAGGAAACCGGCTGCGCGGTTGGCGTCAAGGGAAGCAACCTTGATGACTGTATCGCCGTATCCGAGGAGCTGCTCGGAGCAGGCCTTAAGGACCTGGTCATCGATACCGGCGCCCGCACCATCAAGGCGGCCTTCGAGGATAACGTACTGGCCCGTCGCTCCGCGGTGAAGAAGAAATACAAGCCGCTGGGCTTCCCGACCATCACCTTCCCCTGTGAGATCACCGACGATCCCCTGATGGAGGCCATGGTCGCATCGGTGATGATCGCCAAGTATGCCGGTATCGTCATCCTTTCCGACCTGCAGGGAGACACCCTTTTCCCGTTGCTTCTCGAGCGGTTGAACATCTTCACCGACCCGCAGCGGCCCNNTCCGGCGAAATCGAGGGCAGCAAGGTGCCTTCCTGGCTGCTGATCAAGGACACCGAGGGACTTTCCGTACTTACCGCCTGGGCGGCCGGCAAATTCGGCGCCGACATGATTGCCGCGTTCATGAAGAAAGCCGGCATCGAGAGCAAGGTGAAGCACCGTGAGTTGATCATTCCGGGTTATCTTGCCTCCATGAAGGGCGAGCTTGAAGAGGAACTGCCGGGCTGGACCATCACCATCGGTCCTCGTGAGGCAGGCCATCTGCCGGCGTTTCTCAAGGAGTGGAAGCCCGCCGCGTGAACGAAGTAGGGCAGGGGCATCTTGCTGGTACGAATATGTGCCGTGAACACATACATGATTGATACGAAACTATGTCACAGATAGCGATTACGATTGATGGAAGAGAGATTTCAGTCGCACCGCGAACTACGGTTCTGGAAGCGGCCAAGCTTCTCAACATCGAGATACCTACTTTTTGTTTCGTCAAGGGAAAGTCCAAGGCGCATTGCAAGATATGCTTGGTCGAGGTTGAGGGTAAGGATAAGCCGCTTCGTTCCTGCGTGACCCTGGTTCGTGCCGGCATGGTTATTCATACCGATACCGAGAATGTACGCAAACAGCGCAAGAAGAACCTTGATATTCTCGCCGAGTCCCACTTCGGGGATTGTAAGGCGCCATGCAATATGACCTGCCCCGGGCAGATCAACATCCAGGGCTTTGTCGCCCATGTTCGCAAGGGTGAGCATGAGGAAGCGTTGCGGCTGGTGATGGAGCGCAATCCGCTGCCTTTTTCCGTGGGCCGCGTCTGCCCGAGGTTTTGCGAGGTCGGTTGCCGTCGTTCCCTGATCGACGAGCCCATCGCCGTGAACCATCTGGAACGGTTTGTCGCCGATTGGTGCATGGACCATCGGGCCGAGGGGAACCTGCGCATTGAGCGGAAACCCGCCACCGGCAAGAAGGTCGCCGTCATCGGCGGCGGCCCGGCCGGCCTGTCGGTGGCCTACCAGCTCGCCCTCAAGGGCCACTCGGTCACCATCTTCGACGACCATNNGTCGCCGTCATCGGCGGCGGACCGTCAGGCTTGTCCACCGCCTTTTTCCTGCGCAAGGCCGGGCACGAGGTAACCATTTACGAGGGCGGCGAAAAACTTGGCGGCGCCTTGCGTTATGGGTTGCCCGAGTATCGCATTCCCCGGAAGGTACTCGATTATGAGATCAAGACCATCCTTGATCTCGGCATTGCCACGGAGTGCGGGCAGAGGTGGGGGCGTGATTTCTCGATCAGTGATCTCAAAAAGAAGGGTTTCGACGCCATCGTCTTGGCTATTGGCGCACTGAAAGCCAAACCCATCGACATCCCGGGCATTGACCTGCCTTTTGTGCATCCCGCCATCGATTTCCTGCGGGATGTCACCGACGGCAAGAAGGAATTTCCCGGCAAGCGGGCGATTGTTGTCGGCGGCAGCAATATCGCCATCGAAACGGCGCGCTCCTTGATCCGCATGGGTGTCGGCGAGGTGACCGTGGTCCACTCCAGCAGCTCCGACAAGATTCAGGCCCACAAGCATTCCCACAAGGAAGCGCTGCGGGAGGGGATCAAGTTCATGTCCATGGCGACCCCCATGCAGATCATCGAGCGTGGCGGAACCCTGTTCATGCGGATCCAGCGGATGGCCCAGGGCGAACAGGCGCAGAGCGGTAAAAGTCACCACGGGCCTACCGCAGGCCTGAATGAGAGTTTGCAGGCCGACGTCNNATCCCTGGAGCGGAAGCTGCTGCTCACGCCATCCGGGCTCATCAAAACCCATGGCAAGGGGCAAAAGACCGATCTTGACGGGGTTTGGGCAACCGGCGACGCGATGAGCGGCCCCCGGTCGGTGATCGAGGCTGTGGTTTCCGGTCGCCGGGTAGCCAAATACGTTCATGCCGAGATTTGCGGGGTGAAGAAGGAACCCGCCGAATCCATGTTCAACTTTACCCGTGGCAACACCTTCAAGGATGTCGATCCGGTACTGCTTGAGGGCTATGCGGCGCAGAAACGGGAGACCATGCCCTCCCTGGAGATGGAGGAGCGGCTGGTCTGCTTCGATGAGGTCCGCAAGGGGTTCAACCTGAAGAAGGCCACCCGAGAGGCCGGCCGCTGTCTTTCCTGCGGCTGCACCGCCTTTGATCGCTGTGACCTGCGCCGCTATTCCGTCTCCCACGGCGTCGATCTCAAGACGACCGGCATGGGAACCCGCCATCAATACAGCATCGATGCCAGCCATCCGCTGTTCGAGATGGACCTCAACAAGTGCATCTTTTGTCAACGCTGCAAGAATAACTGTGAATACGACGCCCTTGAGCTTGCCTGCGAGGGAACCGATGAGCAGGGCAGGGCGGTCGGCCTCAGCTTCTCTTTCAACGACAAGTGCGTAAATTGCTGCAACTGCGTGGATTCATGCACCACTGGCGCGCTTACCAAGAAGGACGTGCTGGTGCCGATCATCAACGAGCCGGTCAGGTATGTCACCACTACCTGTCCTTACTGCGGTTCCGGCTGTCAGATGCAGCTCAAGATTAAGGGGCATACCATCATGGAGGTGGTGGCCGACAAATCGGCTCCGCCCAACTATGGCATGCTCTGCATCAAGGGCCGTTTCGCCTTTGATTTCATCAAACACCCGGATCGCCTCACCAAGCCGTTGGTACGGAAAAACGGTCAGTTGGTCGAATCCAGTTGGGATGATGCACTGAGCCTGGTTGCCAAACGGTTTGGCGAGTTGAAGGCGAGACACGGTGCCGATTCAATCGCCGGCTTCAGTTGCGCCAGGGCAACCAACGAAGAAAACTTTTTAATGCAGAAGTTCATGCGAGCGGTGGTCGGAACCAACAATATCGACCACTGTGCCCGACTCTGACACGCTCCCACGGTGGCCAGTTTGGCCCTCACCCTCGGCAGCGGCGCAATGACCAACTGTATTTCCGACTTCATGAACGGGGAACCGGACGTAATCTTCATGATCGGATCAAACCCAGACACCAGCCACCCCATCACCGGCCTGCGCATCCGGCAGGCGATCAAGAAGGGTGCGAAGCTGATTGTCGCGGACCCGCGCGGGACGGATTTCGCTCGCCAGGCCCATCTCTGGATGAACCATCAGCCCGGCTCCGATGTCGCCTTGATCAACGGCCTGAGCCACATTGTCCTCAAGGAGGACTTGTGGGACAAGGAATATGTCAAGGAGCGGACCGAGAATATTGAAGAGTTGGAGATTGTAGTCGAGAAATACACCCCGGAATATGTTTCCGGGATCACCGGCGTGCCGGTTGAATCGCTCTACGAAGCGGCGCGGCTGTATGCAAGCCCAGGCAAGAAGAGCGCGATCGTTTACGGCATGGGCATCGCCCATTGGGCTGCCGGCACCGACAACGTCAAGGCGATCTCCAACCTTGCCCTGTTGTGCGGCAAGATCGGCGTTCGCGGTGGCGGCATCAACCCGTTGCGTGGCCAGAACAACGTGCAGGGCGCCTGCGACATGGGCGCGCTGTTCAACACCCTGCCAGGCTATGCCGGCCTGACCCGTGACGACATCTTCGACAAGTACGAGAAGATGTGGGGGGTCAAGATGCCACGGAAAGCAGGCAAGCCTGCCACAGAGGTGTGGGATAACATTCTCGACGGCAATATCCGCGGCATCTATGTCTTTGGCGAGGACCCGGTTCTGGCCGATCCCAATGCCGGTCATGCCGTCGCCGCCATCGATAAGCTCGATTTCCTGGTGGTGCAGGACATCTTCCTCACCGATACCGCCAAGAGAGCGGATGTTGTTCTGCCCGCCGCCTGTTTCGCCGAAAAGGACGGTACCTTTACCTGTTCGGAGCGACGGGTGCAGCGTATCCGCAAGGCATTCGATCCACCTGGCGAGGCCAAGGCGGACTGGGAGATTTTCTGTGCGCTCTCCGCCAAGATGGGATATGAAATGCACTACGATTCGCCCAGCGAGATCTTCGACGAGGTCAGCAAGCTGACACCGCAGTATGCCGGCATCAGCTATGAGCGGATCGACAAGGAAGGTGGGTTGCAGTGGCCGGTGCCGGCCAAGGATCACCCCGGCACGCCGATCCTGCATGTGGGCTCCTTTGCCCGGGGCAAGGCGTTGTTCATGCCCACCGATTACGAACCGCCCAAGGAGCTGCCCGATGACGAGTATCCCATGCTCCTCACCACCGGTCGCGACGTCGCGCATTACAATTTCAGCAGCATGACCCGGCGGACACCGAGTATCGAAAAGATCAGCCCGGAGGCCCTTGCGGATGTTCATCCCGCGGATGCCGAGCGGTTGGGAATCTCGGAACGTTCCTGGATTCGGATCAAATCAAGACGAGGCGAGGTAAGGGTGCGGGCCACCATCTCCGACAGGGTGCAGGTTGGTACCGTTTTCATCCCATACCACTATGCCGAGGTGCCAATCAACAACCTGACCTTGAACCATCTTGACAAGCTGTCGCGTTCGCCGCAGTACAAGGCGTGTGCAATAAAAGTTGAAGTGCTTGGTTGATATTTATCAGTGTTTTCGCCGCATTCGGTGAATGATTTAACGTTTTTTTCTGGAGTACATTATGGCGCAAGCAAAAAACAAAGGGGCCGGAGCGGTCATGGTTGTCGGCGGCGGTGTCGCCGGCGTCCAGGCGGCNNTGGATAAAACCTTTCCCACCAACGATTGTTCGCTTTGAATACTCGCGCCTAAGCTGGTAGAGGCCGGTCGGTCTCCCAATATCGAGATTCTCAGCAACGCAGATTTCCTTGGTCTTGACGGCAAGGCCGGTGACTTCACCGCCAAAGTTCGTTTGCGGCCACGCTATATCGACGCCGACAAGTGTACGGCATGCGGCCTTTGCACCAAATACTGTCCGCGTCACCTGGTGGATGAATACAATGAGGGGCTGGCGATTACCCGTCCCATCCATATCGATTATCCCCAGGCGGTGCCCGCGACCTATTTTATCGATCCAAAGGCATGTATGCACCTGCAGCACGGCACCTGTAAGATTTGTGTGCCGGTCTGCCGCAGCAAGGCCATCGATTTTGATCAAAAAGCGGAAGAGCGCAAGATCAAGGTCGGGGCGGTGATCATGAGCCCCGGCTTCGGCAGGGTGCCGGACGAGGCGCTTACCAAATACAGTTACGGTAAACATCCGGACGTTGTCACCAGCCTTGAGTTCGAGCGGCTGCTGAACCCCTCGGGGCCGTTTATGGGCGAGGTTCGCTGTCTCTCCGACAAGCGGCATCCGCACAAGATCGCCTTCATCCAGTGTGTCGGTTCCCGTGATCTCGGCTGCGACAACGGCTACTGCTCATCGGTCTGCTGCATGTACGCGATCAAGGAGGCGATGGTTGCCAAGGAACACGATCCCGAGTGTGAGATCACCATCTACTACATGGACATGCGGACCCAGGGCAAGGATTTCGACGCCGCCCGGACCCGCGCCGAGCAGCAGTTCGGGATCAAGTTCGTCCGCGCCAAGGTTGCCGACGTGATGCCGTGGGAAAAGCAGCTCAAGCTGACCTACGCGACCATGGACGGCAAGCATCACTTCGATGGCTACGACATGGTGGTGCTCTCGGTGGGACTGGATTCACCCACCGACGCCAAGAATCTCGCGAAGATCGGCGCCTTTGAGCTCAACAAATACGATTTCTGCAAGACCACCACCTTTGCACCCCTGGCCAGCAGCAACGAAGGCGTTCTGGTTGCAGGCGCCTTTCAGGGGCCCAAGGATATCCCCGAATCCGTCACCCAGTCAAGCGCCGCCGCAGGGCTTGCCTCATGCCTGCTCAAACAGCAGCGCGGCAAAGGGGTCATCACCAAGACCTATCCTGCCGAGCAGCCGGTGGGCGAGGATGAAGAGGTTCGGATCGGTGTCTTCGTCTGTCATTGCGGCATCAATATCGCCGGCGTGGTCGACGTGGCAAAGGTCGCCAACTATGCGGGCGAGATGGAAAACGTCACCTACTACGCTGAGAGCCTGTACAGCTGTTCCCAGGATGCGCAGGAGGTGTTGAAGCAACGGATCAAGGAGCATCGGTTGAACCGGGTGGTCATCGCCGCCTGTTCGCCGAGAACCCATGAGCCGCTGTTCCAGGAAACCCTGAAGGACGCCGGCCTCAACCGTTGCCTTTTCGAGATGGTCAATATCCGTGATCATTGCTCCTGGGTACATGCCAACGAGCCGGTGGCGGCCACCGACAAATCCATGGATCTGGTTCGGATGGGCGTGGCCAAGGCGCGCAACATCCGCCCCCTGCCCGAGCAAACGGTGCCGGTTACGGCCAAGGCCCTGGTCGTGGGTGGCGGCATCGCCGGCATGACCGCGGCGCTGAACCTCGCCGATCAGGGATACCAGACCTATATCGTTGAGAAAAACAGCCAGCTCGGTGGCCAGTTGCTTGAGCAGCAATACACCCTGCAGGGCGATACGGTGAGCGATCTGCTGAAAGACGTCACCGGCAAGGTCAAGAAGAACAAACTGATCGAGGTCTTCACCGATGCCGAACTGACCGCCGTCAACGGCTTTGTCGGCAACTTCACTTCCACCATTGCCGCAGGCAAGGGCAAGAAGGAGACGGAGGTCGACCACGGCGTTATCGTGGTCGCCACCGGCGGCAAGCATCATCGGCCTGAAACGGTACTCGGCGCGAAACTGCCTGATGCCAAGACGATTATTACCCAGATGGAGCTTGAACAACAGCTGGCCGGCAAGGGCAAGACCCGCGCCCCCAAATCCGCGGTGATGATCCAGTGCGCCGGCTCCCGGGGCGACGATCTTGCATACTGCAGCAAGACATGCTGCAACGATGCGGTAAAAAATGCACTGAAGATCAAGGGTATAGATCCGAAATCGCAGGTGATTGTTCTGTATCGCGAGATGCGGACCTATGGCTATGCCGAGGATGCTTACCGTGAGGCGCGGGAGAAGGGGGTTATCTTTATTCCCTACGCCAAGGAGCAGATGCCCAAGATCACCAAGAAGGGCGCCAAGGCCGAGGTTTCTTTTTACGACCCGATTCTCCTTGAGGATGTCACCATCGCCCCGGATCAGGTGGTCTTGAGTGTCGGCATCGTCCCCGAGGATACCGAAGGGATCAGCAAGCTCCTCAAGATACCCATCAACGAAGACCGATTCTACCTGGAGGCGCATGTCAAGCTGCGGCCGGTGGAGATGCCGGTGGCGGGCGTGTACCTCTGCGGCCTTGCCCACTCGCCCAAGCCCCTGGAAGAGATTATCGTTCAGGCGCAGGCGGCGGCAGCCAAGGCGGCGATCCCGCTGGTCAAGGGATATGTCTCCGTGGAGCCCACTGTATCCAAGGTGGATCAGGACGGCTGTATCGGCTGCGGTCTCTGCGAGAGCCTCTGCCCCTATCAGGCGATCCGTATTCAGAAGATCGACAACAAGCGGAAGGCGGAAACCATTGCCGCCTCCTGTAAGGGGTGCGGCATCTGCGCTTCCCACTGTCCCACCTTTGCCATCTCCATGGGTGGCTTTACAGATGAACAGATTACCGCCCAAATCAAGGCATTTGGCGAGATGAAAGAGGAGTAGGCATATGAGTAAGGAGGAATTCAATCCCAAGATTCTGGGATTTCTCTGCAACTGGTGCTGTTACGCCGCCGCTGATTCGGCCGGGGTTTCCCGGTACCAGTATCCGCCCAACCTGCGGACCATCCGGGTCATGTGTACCGGCCGACTTGATCCGTCCTTTGTTTTGAAAGGATTCGCCGAAGGAGCGGCGGGCATCTTTACCGGCGGCTGACAACTCGGCGAATGTCATTACCAGGTTGGTAATTATGACGCAATGGGAGTTAACGCACTGGTGAAGAAGATCTTGACCGAAATCGGGGTCAATCCGGCGCGTTTCAATCTGCAATGGGCCTCGGCCGCGGAAGCGCCGCGTTTTGTCAAGCTGATCACCGACTTCACCAAGCAGGTGCGTGAGCTTGGCCCCCTCGGGCACGCCGAGGGTATTGATCCGGCGGAGTTGAAAAAACGGATCAACAAGGCCCTTGATCTGGTCAACGACCGGAAACTGCGGGTCGGGTTCGGCAACGTCACCAAGACCATTCGCAAGGAAGGCAGCAAGGTCACCGAGGCCACGATCGTGAATCTGGTTGAGGAAAAACTGACCAAAACCATCAGTGAAGCATTGGCTTGATATCCCTTCCGGCAAGGGTTTGCGGCCATTATGATGGACTTGCGAGATACGTTATGTAATCATTTTTTTTACCGCATTCTCCTTGCAAACGGCGAGGGGAATGCGGTAGTTTGTTTGTAAGTAAGTAATAAATAACATGATCAACGATCCAACCGTGGCACCTCTGTAAACCAAGACAGCTTGAATGAGGGCGAAGTTTGGCGACAATTCTGCTTATCGATGATGATGAGATGGTGCAAAGCGTGACCAGTGAATTGCTGTCGCTGCTCGGTTACGAGGTGTTGCCGGCTGATGATGGCAAGGGGGCGCTGGCCCAGGCGAAAACCCATGCCGCCGCCATCGATTTGGTTCTCCTTGACCTCTCCCTGCCGGACATGAGCGGATTCGAATTGTTGCCACTGCTGCGGAAAGCGTTGCGCCCACAGGCAAAAGTAGTCTTGTGTTCCGGCAGCATGTGCGAACAGTATGAAAACGTCGAGAGCAAGGAAAAAGAACTCGATGCCATCCTGCAAAAACCGTTTGAGCTGTCCATCCTCAAGGAAACCCTGGAGCGGGTTCTCGCTTCCTGATTCGCCTCACCCCTGAGATTTATCTCATATTTCCCCATCGAATGGATGAAGCAGGCGGTGGCCTGTGCTCAACCGCCTTCTTTTTTGGCTAGCTGGCCGCATGCTGCCGAGATATCACCCCCTCGGCTGGTGCGGATGAAGGCTGAGTAGCCCGCATCCTGCAGCACCTTCTGGAAGGCCTCGATCTGTTTTCGGGTCGGCGAGCGGTAGGGGAGGGCTTCGCAACGGTTGTAGGAGAGCAGATTGATCTTGCAGCGGATGCCGCGGAGTTTTCTGGCAAGTTCCTTGGCATCGGCCAGGGAATCGTTGATCCCTTCAAAAAGGGTGTATTCAAACATGATCCGCCGCCTTTTCGCCAAGGGAAAGTCATGGCGGCAGGTGGACAGCAGTACGTCCACGGGGTAGGTGTCATTCACCGGCATCAATCGGCTGCGGGTGGCGTCGTTGACGCTGTGCAGGGAGATGGCGAGGTTTACCTCGATCCGTTCGCCAAGTTCCTTGATGCGCGGCACCAGCCCGCAGGTGGAAACGGTGACCTTTCTGGAAGAGAAATCAAGCCCCCGGTGATCCATCAGGATCTCCAGGGCGTTGAGCAGGTTGTCGAAGTTGGCCAGCGGTTCACCCATGCCCATGAAAACCAGGTTGGTCAGCCGCCCTTTGCCCCCCGCGGCCATGTCATCCATCACCGCCATGACCTGATTGACGATCTCTGCCGGCCGCAGGTTCCGCTTGAAACCCATGGTGCCGGTGAGACAGAAGCGGCAGCCCATGGCGCAGCCCACCTGTGAGGAGACGCAGAGTGTGTTGCGGTTTTCTTCCGGGATAAGAACGGTTTCGATCATCAACCCGTCATTAAGCCTGAAGCCATATTTAACCGTTCCGTCCTCGGAAGTCTCCGTGGCGGCCGGGGCAAAGGAGCTGATGTCGCACTGAGCGGCCAGGGTGGCCCGCAACTCCTTGGAAAGATCGGTCATCTGATCGAAGGAGATAATGCCGGGCCGGTAGAGCCAGGAAAAAATCTGTTTGGCGCGGAACGCCGGCAGGCCGAGGCCGACGACAAAGTCGGTCAGTTGGGCGAGGGGGAGATCTTTGAGGTCGATTCTCTGCATTGGGGGCGCTCATGGGGCTGAAAGGGTGATCCTCGGCGGTTTGGTGGCACATTATGCGGCCAGGCTGCTGATTGCAAGGAAAAACACCGGCAAAAGAATGTTGATTAATACCTTTCCTTATACTACAAATAATTGGCATTCCGTTTTGTCATGTCTATGCTCAGCCTTTGAGGCTACGGTCATGAATCCGGCGTGAATTGATGTCGCTGAAACATTTCTACGAGGGAGCCATGAAGAAAACAGATTCGTTGAGCTTTGACAGCAAGGTGATCCATGCCGGTCAGTCGCCCGAGGATTGGCAGGGCGCGACCCTGCCGCCTATCTATCAGTCAGCCTCGCACAGTCATCCCACCGCCGAAAATCTGCGCGACACCTTCTCAGGCAAAACCACCGATCACATCTATATGCGGCTCACCAACCCCACCAACCGGGCTCTGGAAGAGAAGCTTGCCACCCTTGAGAACGGACGGGGCGCGATTTTCATGTCCTCGGGGATGGCCGCCATCACCAACGCCTGCATGGCCCTGCTCCGTTCAGGCGACGAGTTTGTCTGCGGCAACTCGCTTTTCATGTCCACCTATCTGCTGTTCAAGAATGTTTTCGGTAAGTACGACATCACCCCGCGGATGGTTGAATCCACCAACATGGCGGCAATAGAGTCGGCGATCAACGACAAGACCCGGTTCATCTATCTGGAAGTCATCGGCAACCCCAAGATGGACATCCCCGATCTCCGCAAGGCTTCGGCTATCGCCCATCGGCACGGGTTGCCGCTCTTGGTCGACAACACCCTCGCCAGCCCGTATCTTTGCCGACCCATCGAACTCGGCGCCGATGTGGTGATCCATTCCACCACCAAGTATTTGTCCGGTCACGGCGACGCCACCGGCGGGGTGGTCATCGACGGCGGCAAATTCGACTGGCAACAGGGCCGTTTCCCTGACATGCAGCCCTATGTCGACCGCAAGGGGCCGCTTGCCTATCTCGACAAGGTTTGGCGCGAGCACCATATCAACTACGGCACCACCGCCGCGCCCCTGCATGCCTATCTCACCATGATCGGCCTGGACACCTTGGCCCTGCGCATGGAGCGACACATGGCCAACACCATCAAGGTCGCAGAATTCTTGCGTTACCGGCCCGAAGTCGCCTGGGTCAACTACGCCGGCCTGGCCACCCACCCCGGCAACCGCACCGCCAGGGAACAGTTCGGCGAAAAGGGGTTCGGCGGGCTCCTTGCCTTCGGCCTCAAGAATCAGGAAACCTGCTTTCGGTTCATCAATCGCCTGCGGATGATCTATCATCTTGCCAATCTGGGCGACTGCAAGAGCCTGGTCATCCATCCCTACTCCTCGCAATACGTATCGTTTCCCGAGGAAACCAGGGCGGCGTTGTCGATTACCCCGGATCTGATCCGGCTGTCGGTGGGGATCGAGGCGGCAAAAGACATCATCGCCGATCTTACCCAGGCCCTGGACGGATTGCGCTGAAATGAGCGAGTACCACAGCGTGGCCAACGACGAACCCTCGGTTGGCATCGTCGAGAAGAAATTCTTCACCTTCGCCGAACCACCCAACCGGATGGTGCTTGCCAGCGGCGCCCGGCTGGGGCCGGTGACCATCGCCTATGAAACCTACGGCACCCTGTCGCCGGAGCGGGACAACGTCATCCTGATCCTGCACGCCCTCACCGGCGATTCACACGTGGCCGGCTATTACAGCGAGGCCCGCACCAAGCCGGGCTGGTGGGAGATCATGGTCGGGCCCGGCAAGGGGATCGACACGGACCGTTATTTCGTGATCTGCAGCAACATCCTCGGCGGCTGCATGGGTTCCACCGGCCCATCATCGCTCAATCCGGAGACGGGCAAGCCTTACGGCCTTGATTTTCCGGTGGTCACCATCGGGGACATGGTTGAGGCCCAGAAACAGCTGATCGATCATCTCGGCATCACTCGGCTGCTGGCCGTCATCGGAGGTTCTCTGGGCGGCATGCAGCTCTTGGAATGGTGCGTTCGCTTCCCCGAAATGGTTGCGGCCGCCGTCCCCCTGGCC
>DHYT01000127.1:0-137 GCA_002415465.1 Desulfobulbaceae bacterium UBA5123 | reverse complement strand
ACATCACCAAGGCCGCCGATTATTTCGATATCGCCGACGAGGGGGAGGGGGGGCTTGCCGGCGCCTTCGCCAGGGCGCGGGCCCGGTTTCTGGTGGTTTCCTTTTCTTCGGATTGGCTCTATCCAACCTCACGGTCG
>DHYT01000020.1 GCA_002415465.1 Desulfobulbaceae bacterium UBA5123 | reverse complement strand
GGCGACACCTTTGCCGAGTTCAACTGCGGCGGCATCGCGGTGGTCTGCGGCGTCGAGGCCAAGAACCCCAAAAACGTCCTCGGCTACCGGCCCTGCGTCGGCATGGTCGGCGGCTGGATCTACTACCGTGGCGAGACCGACGAAACCTACTCCAAGAATAATGTCCGCGAGATCGCACCCAACGACGAGCAGTGGCAGTGGCTGATGGAGCGGATGCCCGGCTATCTTAAGTCGATCAAGCGGCCGGAGCTGCTGCAATCCCTCTCGGTACGGGCGGAATGGAAGCTCCTGATGGCCATCACCCCCCAGGAGCGGGCGCTGATCTTCAGCGGCCCGATGCCCATGGCCCAGTTCCGCAACAATATCTGGAACCCGGCCTTTGCCGGCCCCGACGCTCCGCGCGGCGGCGACCCGCTGCGCGACCTGGCCCCGGGCCTCGACCGCAGCCCCATCGGCGTCATCGTCACCGGCGAGCTGCGGCGCAAGAAGCCGTTCTGGGCCAACAAGGAATACGCCGCCCCCTGTACCTTCTACTGCCCCACCCACATCCCCACCGTCGACCGGCTGCGGCTGCTGCGGGAAGGCAAGACCGACGAGGCGTACAACCTTATCCTGAGCTACACCCCACTGCCCGCCTCCATCTGCGGCGCCATCTGCCCCAATCTCTGCATGGAGAACTGCTCGCGGCAGGACGTTGACACCAGCATCGATGTCGCCATGCTCGGCCGCGAGGTGCGTGACGCCAAACTCCCCCCCTTCGCCCCGGCCACCGGCAAGAAGGTGGCGATTATCGGCGGCGGCCCAGGCGGCATGAGCGCCGCCTGGCAGCTGGCCCAGGCCGGCGTGGAGGTCCATATCTTTGAAAAAGACACCGTGCTCGGCGGCAAGCTCGCCCAGGTCATCCCCTGGGAGCGGCTTGCCAAGGCGGTGTGGGACCGGGAGATCGACCGCTTCGTCAATGCCCCCAATATCAATGTTCATCTAGGCGAGGCGGCAAGCAAGGAGAAGATCGAGGCGTGGAAGAAGGAATACGACTACCTGATCATCGCCGTCGGCACCCATGAACCGCGCCGGCTGCCCTTCCCCGGCGCGGAAAAGGTGGTACCGGCCCTCGACTTCCTGAAATCCGCCAAGAGCGCGTCGCCCATGCAGGTCGGCAAGCAGGTGGTGATCATCGGCGCCGGCAACGTCGGCTGCGACGTGGCCTGCGAGGCTTACCGACTGGGAGCGGAGCAGGTAACCCTGGTGGATATCCAGAAGCCCCTGGCCTTCGGCAAGGAGAAAGCGGCGGCCGAGGCGCTGGGCGCGACCTTCCAGTGGCCGGTGAGCACCAAGGAGGTCACCGACAAGGGTCTGGTCACCGCCAAGGGCGAGTTGATCGAGGCCCAGACCGTGATCATCTCCATCGGCGACATCCCGGCCATCTCCTTCCTGCCCGAGTCGGTGAAGGTTCTGAACGTCGCCGGCGGCACCTGGGTGAAAACCGATGACGCCGGCCGCACCTCGGACCCGCAGATCCTGGCGGTGGGCGACGTCGAGCGGCCGGGTCTCGCCACCCACGCCCTGGGCAGCGGCAAGCGCGCCGCCGAGTGCATCATCGGCGCCATCGCCGGCAAGGAGTGGCAACCGCCGAAACTCAAGGTGATCCCGGCCGATACCCTCACCCTCCAGCACTACTGCCCGGAGCCGNNCTGCCGCGACACCTGCCCCTGCGGGGTCTGGACGATGCGCCCGTTTTAATACCGTCTTTTCAGATTGAGCTCACCCCCCGCCTTCCAGACGCACCGGAAGGCGGGTTTTCTTTTGCCCCGGACCCGCCCATAAAAACCCTTATCGTTCCGGCCCGGCAGGACGGGAAAGACAAGCCGCGCCATCGAGAAAATTACTTGCAACTCCGCCAATCTTTTGCGGTAGAGTAAGGTAGAATGCAATCTGGCTCCAGGCCCCTGTAACGCCGATCTCGCCCCGCAAAAAACAGCCGCCCGGGACCAGCACAAGGGAGACCAACATGCCCCGTCACCCTCTGTCGCTCTTCTTCCTGTTGCCGGCCTTGGGCCTGGTCGCAGCCCTGAGCCTGGCGGCCACCGCCTCCGGCGCCCCGCCGGTGAAGATCGGCGTCCTCGCCTTTCGCCCCAAACCGCAAACCCTGGCCAAATGGCAACCGTTGGCCGCCTCCCTCCACAAGGCCCTGCCGGGATACGATTTTGAGGTGGAACCGCTCACCTATCCCGAACTCAACCAGGCCGTTGCCGATCACCGGCTGCATTTCGTGCTCACCAACTCCGGCCATTACGTACTGCTCAAAAAACGTTTCGGCCTCTCCTCCCCCCTGGCCACCTTGATCGCCGAAGAAGGCGGCCGGCCGGCCACGGTCTTTGGCGGCGTCATCTTCCGCCGGGCCGATCGCCGGGAGATCAATTCCCTGGAAGAGATCCGGGGGAAAACCGTGGCCGCCGTCAACAACCAGTCCCTGGGCGGTTACCAGATGCAGGCCTATGAACTGAGCCGGAAAGGAATCCGCGTCCCCCAAGACGTGACCCTGCTCACCACCGGCATGCCCCACGACAAGGTCATCACGGCCGTGCTGGACGGCCGCGCCGACCTCGGCTTTATCCGCAGCGGGGTGCTGGAGAGCATGAGCAAGGAGGGGCGGCTTGAAAGCGGCCTGATCAAGATTATCAACCCGCAACACTTCACCGACTTCCCCTCGCGGATATCCACCCGCCTCTACCCGGAATGGCCCTTCGCCGCCATGCCGACCACCGACGAAAATCTCGCTCGCCATGTGGCGGCCACCCTTTTCGTCCTGGAGGGCGATGTGGCCGCCACCAGCGCCATGGACATCCACGGCTTTACGGTACCGGCCGACTATGGCCCGGTGGAGGATCTGCTCCGGGAGTTGCGCCTGCCCCCCTTTGACCAGGCCCCGACCTTCACCGCCAAAGACATCTGGTCCCGCTATCGCTTGCCGATCCTCGGCGGTCTCACCGGCCTCGGAATCATCCTCATCCTGGGAGTCAGCCTGGCGCTGACGCATCGCAACCTGGCGCGCAAGCACCAGCAGATGTTGGCGCAACAGCGGCTGCTACAGGAAAGCGAGGAAAAGTTACGCACCGTGGCCGACTATACCCTGGACTGGGAATACTGGCAGTCGCCCCAAGGCGAGATCCTTTACATGAATCCCACGTGCGACGCCCTCACCGGCTACACCCGTGACGAATTCATCGCCGACCCCGACCTGCTCCTCCGGGTCATCCACCCGGAAGACCGGGAAGAGGCGGGCGCCCATCTCCGCAACCACGCCAACCATCAGGATGGAGTGCTCAGCTTCCGCGTTATCCGACGAGACGGCGCCATCCGCTGGGTCGAACATTTCTGCCATGCGGTGTGGAGCGACGATGGGATCTTCAAGGGCAGACGGGTCAGCAACCGCGACATCACCCGCCGCAACCTCACGGAAAGGCAGCTGGCGGCCAATGAAGAGAAATACAAACTCCTCTTCGACAGCGCCGGCGACGCCATCTTCATCCATGACGAACAGGCGCGGATGCTGGAGGTCAACCAACGGGCCATGGAACAATACGGCTATACGCGGGACGAGCTGTTGACCATGACCATCGACAAGGTGGACGCCCCGGAGGAGAGCGAACATGCGCCGGATCGGATCGCGACCCTGATGCGGCAGGGCTTTCACGCCTTTGAAACCACCCATCTGCGCAATGACGGCTCACGCCTGCGGGTGGAGGTGAACGCCCGGCGCATCCTCTGGAACGGCACCCCGGCGATGATGAGCATCTGCCGCGACATCACCGAAAGAAGACTTCTTGAAGAGGAGCGGGCAACCCTTGAAGCCAGGTACCAGCAACTGCACAAGACCGAAAGCCTGGCCCGCATGGCCGGGGCCATCGCCCACCACTACAACAACATGCTGGCGGTGGTGATCGGCAACCTGGAACTCGGCCTCAATATCACCCCGCCGGAGACCCAGGCCGGCTTGTTCATGACCGACGCCATCAAGGGCGCCCGCCGGGCGGCCGAGGTGAGCAGCCTGATGCTCACCTACCTGGGACAGGACCCCGGCAAACGTGAAGCGTTCGATCTCGCCGCCGCCTGTCGTCACGCACTGCCCCGGCTCAAGGCGACGCTGCCGGAAGCGGTGGAACTGACAACCGACCTCCCCTCCCCGGGGCCGGTCATCACGGCCAACACGGGCCACCTCAGGCAACTTCTCGCCAACCTGATCACCAATGCCTGGGAGGCCATCGGCGAGATGCCGGGCGCCATCCGCCTGACCGTCAAAACGGCCGCCCCCGGCGACATCCCAGCCACTCACCGCTTCCCCATCGACTGGCGCCCACAGGAGACCGAGCAATACGCCTGCCTGGAGGTACACGACAGCGGCTGCGGCATCGCCGAGCAGGTGATCGACACCCTGATCTTCGACCCGTTCTTCACCACCAAGTTCACCGGCCGCGGCCTGGGGCTGCCCGTGGTTTTAGGGATTGTCCGCTCCTATCAGGGCGTGATCACCGTGGCCAGTGAAATAAGCCGCGGCAGCGTTTTTCGGGTCTATCTGCCGATGGAAGGCTGAAGGAACACTTTCCCACATCCGCCTCTCGAATCCCCCTCCACCTTCCCTTACCAACCGCCGCCGCTCGTTGCCAAGAGCGGTGGCGGAAAGGATATAATTCAATTAAATACCAAAAAACCGTGGAGTACGGCTTTTTTTTCCTGTAGCCTATTGGCAGCAAGCTGGTGGCCCTACCTGCCGCCTCGGCCAAGCCAATCCTTTTCTCCGCGGCGCCTCCTTAACAATTCCGCCGCAACAACCCTTGCCAAAGCAGGAGTCTCCATGAAAGGCAAACTGACTATTCCCAAACTGATCATTGCCGGTTTCGGCCTCGCGGTTCTCTTCATTTCCGTTGTCGGCCTCGGCACCGTCCTCAGGACCGGCAGCCATATCACCCTGGTCACCACCATCCTCAGCAAAAACGCCCCCTTTATCATGCTTCTCGACGAGATCGGCAACAACATGCTGATGCATCGCCGTTACGAGAAGGATTTCATCCTCAACATCGGCAAGGCGGATAAACAGGCCCAGTATCTTGATAAATTCGGCAAACAGCACCAGTCCATGCTCGACCTGCTCGGAAAACTCGATACCCTCGCCGCCCAAGACCAGACCTTCACCGAGCAGGACCGCCGGCAGCTGACCATCCTTGCTTCATCCTATGCCGCCTATCATGACGGCATCCTCAAACTGTGCGGCACGCTCGGCAACGATCCGTCAATCACGCCGCAACAGGGCAACGTCCTGGCGGGGGACAGCAAGCAGGACATCCATGCCTTTGAGGAACAACTTGCCGCGCTCTCCGTTACCGCCCGCAACCGATTTGAAGAGACCGCCGCCCGCGGCATCAACGAGACCAACACCCTGCGCACCGTTCTGACCATTGTTTTTGTCTGCGGCGTCGCCTTGATGATCGGGGTGGGAATCGCCATCTACCGCGCCATCACCATCCCGCTGAACTTGGCGGCGGGCGACCTTGACGAAAGCTCCGAGCAGGTCGCCTTTGTCGCGGAGCGGATCGCCTCGGGCAGCCAGGATCTTGCCGACGGCTCAAGCCAGCAGGCCGCCGCGATCGAACAGACCTCGGCCTCCCTGGAGGAGTTGGCCTCCATGACCCGCCAAAACGCCACCAACGCCTCGGAGGCGGACAAACTGATGCAGGAAACCAGCACCATCGTCGATCGCGCCAACCTTTCCATGGGCGAGTTGACCGATTCCATGCGGGAGATATCCCAGGCCAGCGAGGAAACCTCGAAAATCGTCAAGACCATCGACGAGATCGCCTNNGATCGCCTTCCAGACCAATCTGCTCGCCCTCAACGCCGCGGTGGAGGCGGCCCGTGCCGGCGAGGCCGGGGCCGGCTTCGCGGTGGTTGCCGACGAGGTCAGAAACCTGGCGATGCGGGCGGCGGTGGCGGCCAAGGACACCGCAAACCTCATCGAGGGCACGGTCAAGCGGGTGCAGTCCGGCACCGAGCTGGTGGACCGCACCAGCCAGGAATTCAGCGAGGTGGCGACCAACACCACCAAGGCCGGCACCCTGGTCAGCGAAATCACCGCCGCCTCCAACGAACAGGCGCTGGGAATCGAACAGACCAGCAAGGCCATGGGGGAGATGGATTCCGTGGTGCAACGAACCGCCGGCAACGCCCAGGAGGCCGCCGGCTCGTCGGAAGGACTCAAGGCCCAGACCGCCATCATGGGCGGGGTGATCGACAACCTGCAGGCCCTGATCGGGGGAGACATCAAAACGAGACTTCCCCGGCAGACCATCGCAGCCGGCCGGAAGATCGACCCGTGCTGGATCGCCAAAGAGTGCCCGAAAGACCGCATGGAAGAGTGCCCCGCCCATCCCGGCCTGGGCGACAGCTGCTGGATGGTGACCGGCACCAAGTGCGGCGGCGAAACCCAGGGCAGCTACCACGAGAAGATGGAAGGCTGTCGGCGATGCGACTTCTACATCATGGCCCACGGCGGCAAAAACGGACGGCAAACCCTGCTGCCCATGGCATGATAGCGAGTCCGCCTGCCCTCGCTGGTTGCCCTTACAGCAAGCGCAGCACCATCGCATAGACGATCAGGCCGACGCTCATTGCCGTCCCGCCGTACAACATCGCCTTGTCCACCCGGCTCGCCTGCCCGGCCCGCTTCCGGTGGTGCCAGTGGGCAAAGCCAAGCAGCAGCACGGTGGCTGCCAGAAAAAGGGCGCGGTATTCAACAAGCCAGACCGCAAAGGTCAAACTGCCCAGACCGAGACCGGCCAGGAGAAAGGGCAGCTGTCAGCAAAAGGCAAAGACAAAGGCCGAGGTGACGGCGCTGGTGTTGGCAAGTTTGTTTTTCATGACGTGATCCTCCCCTCTCTGTTTATAACAGCTTTTCGATTCCGGCCCGCAAGTCGTCAAAACCGAGCTTGCCCACCTGTCGCTCCCGAACCACCCCTTCCCGGTCGATAAAGAAGGTCACCGGCACGCCCCGCACCCCGAACCTTTTCGCCATCGCCTCATCTCGGCCATGGGGAATGGTCAACCGGTACTTGTCGACAAAGTCCTTGATGCCGGCAACCTCGCTCATCACAAAGGCGTTCAGAAAGACGACATCCTTCCCCACATAGGCCTGATGCGCCCGCTCCAGCACCGGCGCTTCCGCCTGACAGGTCGGGCACCAGTTGGCAAGGAAACTCAAGACCACCACCCGGCCGCGCAGATCGGCGGCGCTGTAAGTCGTCTTGCCGTCAAGGGAGGTGAGAGAAAAATCCACCGGCGCCGCATGGGCAACAACCGGCAACAGCAACAGGCAGAGCAACACGATCAGCAATCTCTGTTTCATGGCTTCCTCCTTGTGCATGCGTTGCGGCATGGATCAACACGGCGTTGCCTGTGTTTAAGCAACGCCTTACCCTTTAAAGGTGTATGCACCGGCGTCACTTTTGTCAATACATGGCGCCGTGCCTCGACAGAAGGGGATCACGGCGGTGACCCGGCCGGGATCAGATCGAGGGGGACGGTTACGGGCAAAGCCAGCGGACCAGATTTTTGGCCAGGGAGAGTTTGCCGCCGGCGAGGAAGCGATTCTGAAAAATGGCGTCATCGCCTGATCGCAAACCCACCCATCAAATCCCATCAACTCACCTTCGCCTCCCTCCCACCCCTTCCGAAAGTTGCAGGGAGTGGCCGGCAGACCAATTTTCCCCGCCAAAAACCTTGCGGTTACAGTGAAAAATTATTAGTTTGTGCGGTTACGTTTTACTGCAGGCTCTGCCTTGCGTGCATAGACATTTTTTTGGAGAAACCATGTGCCGTTTAAGCGCGATAACCGCCAGTGAATATACCTCCGTGATGGAGGCGATCATGGCGTTGGACACCATGAAGGAAGGCCACGACGGCTCGGGACTCGGCGTCACCTTGAAGGACCTGGGCGGCGAGTTCGAATCCCTCAAGGAATATCCGATCCTCTCCGGGATCTGCAACCCGGTGGGCCGCAAGAAGATCGACGACTATATGGAGGCCAAGGGCTTCAAGGTCAAGTTCATGTGGGAGCCCCGGATCACCGAGGTGCCCGGCTCCAGCGTCACCAAGCGCGGCCAGTATCTGGCCACCGCCTACCAGTACCCCGACGCCTTCATGGACAAGAGCGACGCCGAGAAGGCGACGCTGCTCATGCAGACCCGCCTTGACCTCCGCCGCCAGGGCGAGGTGGACGGCTCGCTGTACGTCTTCACCTTCTGGCCCGACGTTCTCACCCTCAAGGAGGTGGGCGACCCCCTGGAGGTCGGCGAATTCTTCGGCTTCGACAAGGAGCCGCTCATGGCCCGCACCACCCTGGCCCAGGGACGGCAGAACACCAACTACGCCATCTACCTCTACGCCTGCCACCCCTTCTTCCTGCAGGGCTACTGCACCATGACCAACGGCGAGAACAC
>DHYT01000118.1 GCA_002415465.1 Desulfobulbaceae bacterium UBA5123 | reverse complement strand
CCGGACCCGCAAGAACTGGAACGGCACCGGCTTTTTCGATCAGGTGGTGGCGGTGATCAAGAAGCTCGTGCATTACCCGGCGCTGAATGTCATCACCACCGTGACCAGCGCCAACGTCGGTCATATCACCGAGATGGTTGATTTCTACCATGAGCTCGGGGTGAAGGTGATCATGCTCAACCCGGTGCGCTGCACCAGGAAGGGCGGCCAGGATCTCAAGCCCGACAACGATGTGATGACCGAGAATTTCATCAAGGCCCTGGATCGCACCCATGAACTCTACGAGAAGACCGGCCGCAAGATGGTGGTCGCCAACTTCGCCAATATCCTGGCCGGGGTTATCGCTCCCACCGGCCGGCGGCTGATGTGCGATATTTCCCCCTGCGGCGGCGGCCGCTGTTTCTTTGCGGTGGCCGCAACCGGCGATCTCTTCCCCTGCAGCGAGTTCATCGGTTTCCCCGAGTTCAACGGCGGCAACCTCTTCAAGGACGAGATCCCCAAGGCGCTCACCAGCGCGCCGTTCAAGGAGATCACCGGCCGCAAGGCAGAGGATATCGTACCCTGCGCCAACTGCGCCATCCGCCATTTCTGCGGCGCGCCGTGTCCGGCCGAGGTCAAGGAGGTTTCCGGCTCCGTCAATGCGCCGAGCCCCTTCTGCCAGTTCTACGAGGAGCAGGCCCGTTACGCCTTCAGGGTTATCGCCCAGGGACGCGAAGACGCCTATCTGTGGGACGGTTTCGACGATGAAACCGAGGAGACCTATCGCTGGGCGTAGGGGAAACTCCAGCCCGGTGCCTCCGACCGGTAGCGATACCGTGGGGTGGCTGCTTTATCTGGAATGCAGCCACCCACTTTTTTTGTTTGACTTGGCTTCCGCCCTTTTGTAAAAGGGTTCAAGCCTTAGCGGATTAACATTTTGCAAATTTATAAAAATGAATAATTTCAGATACTCATCTCACTGAACGTTGCGTTTGACGAACAACCCGGTCCGGGTTGTGCAAACAGCAGGCGCACCGTTTCCTTACTCCTCCCCGCAGCTTACATTCCTTATGTGAGCTTTGTTCTTCCGTGGGCAGGGATACTGTCGCCGCATAGTCAGGCGCAAGTGTTCCAACCCAGAAGGAGGAAGCTCTCATGCATGCCCACATCCCGTAGTTATCCGTCATCTTTCGGTGCGGCCCGGTCGCGGCCGCGCGTAAATCGTTAACGCAATTACATGGCTGTCAGCATCCGGTTGCGAATGCTGATGCAATTTGCCGCGAGGTTATCCGCCGCCGTTATGCGCCGAATGGCGTACAGGGCGGTCCGCCGGCTTGATAAAGTCAGGAGAATATGATCATGAAAAAGATATTGTTTATCGTCTGCGCCGTACTCGCCGCCTTCACTCAATCTGCCATGGCCTGGACCAGCTACAACTACGTTTCAGCCGACGAACTGAAGGGTTGGCTGCAGGCATCCTCGCCGATTTTGCTCGTTGATATCCAGGAGAAGAAGGATTTCGCCGCTCATCACATCAAGGCCTCCCTTGAAACCAATGCCTACCCGGTGGAGTCCGATCATGACCGGCAGACCATCGATCCGGCCGTGAAACTCGCGCATGCGAACAGTTATGCGGCGGTGGTGGTCGTCTGCCCAAGGGGTAAGGGCGGAGCCAAGCGCGCCTATGACTATTTGGCCGCAAAGGGCGTGCCGGAAGCCAAACTCCGTATTCTGGCCGGCGGCATGGAGAATTGGCCGCACAAGGAGTGGGTGGTGAGCAGGTAATCAAGACGGGGCTGTCCGCACCGTGAAGCGGATCAACACGGGCAGCCCCGACCGATACGATCATTTTTAGATGACTTGCCTCGGTAAAAAAACCTTAATATCCTGTAAAAGAACGGCAAATTCGATTAACCTGCAAAACGATTGACCAGCCACGAAAGGGTTCCATGCAAGCCTTCTCAGCCAACGGCTGAGGCCTTACCCCCAGTTTTTCATAAAGAGATGTTTTGCTAGTCGTTGAGGACGATTGTCATGTTTCGTATCCGCCGTATTCAAGACGCTCTGTTGCCTGTCAATCGCAATGCCATCCAGCAGGTGCAACAGATCATTCGGACACAGTTTCTGGACCTTGACGACCGGAAGGTCCGCGAGATCCCGGAGAAGCTGCATAACCCGATGAAGTATGATTTCCGGTCGGTTTTGTTCGTATGCGACGACCGCAAGGGGAGGGTGAAGGGCTTTGCCATGTTCTCCGCCGAACCGGGGTTCCGCTTCGGCTTTCTCGATTTGATCGCGCTGCCCGATGTCGCCAAGGGCGGCGGGCTCGGCGCCGCCCTTTATCGGCGGGTCCAGGAGGAGTGTGTCAGCCTCGGGTTCAACTGGCTTTTCTGTGAATGTCTGACCGATCTGCCGCAATACAACCCCGACGCCGCGAAGTTGGTGGAAAACAAGAAGCGGTTGCGTTTTTATGAACGGCTGGGGGCGCGACCGGTGTTGGGCACCCTCTATGAGCGACCGCGAAAGGCCAACTTCAACAACGCCTACTTTTTGATGGTGGACGATTTGGACAGCGGCCAGCCACTTGCCAGGGATGTGGCGGTGAAGGTCGTGCAGGCGCTGTTGCGGCGCAAGTACAAAAAGACCATGCCGGAGAGGCTTATCAAGGAGGTGGTGGATTCCTTCACTGCGGATCCGGTTTGCCTGCGGCCGCCCACCTATGTGAAAAAACGCCAAGCCCATGCCTATCCCGCGATCCCGCGAGACAAGAAAATCACCCTCTGTGTGACGGATGGTCACTCCATCCATCACATCAAGGATCATGGTTACGCCGAGCTGCCCGTTCGGGTGAGCTCCATCCTTGAAGAGCTCAACAAGACGGATCTGTTCGAGAAGGTTCCCCGGAGGCATGTCGGCGACAGGCATATCCTGGCGGTACATGCGCGCCGGTTTGTGAACTACTTCAAGGAGGTGGCGCTTTCCATCGAGCCTGAGCATTCACTCTTTCCGGATGTTTTTCCGATTCGCAAGAATGTCGGCCAGCCACGTAATGTCCGTTCCCATGCCGGGTATTATTGTATCGATGTGTACAGCCCGATCAACCGCAATGCCTTTCTGGCCGCGCGTGATGCGGTTGACGCGGCCATGACCGCCGCCAAGGCCATCGAGGGAGGCGGCCATTTTGCCTATGCGCTGGTCCGTCCGCCGGGCCATCATGCCGGGTATGACTCCTTCGGCGGATATTGTTATTTTAATTCAACCGCCATCGCCGCCAACTATCTGTCGCGCAACGCGCGGGTGGCGATCCTTGACCTCGACTACCACCACGGCAACGGGCAGCAGGAGATTTTCTATCGCCGCAATGACGTGCTGACCATTTCGATCCATGGCGATCCGGTGTTCGAGTATCCGTACTTCAGCGGCTACAAGGATGAGCTGGGAGAAGACGCCGGGGCGGGGTTTAATCTCAATCTGCCCATGCCGCGCGGCATCCATGGCGCCGATTATCTGAAGAGGCTCTCCAGGGCGCGCAAAAAACTGCGAGAATTTCAACCGGATGTGCTTGTCGTCGCCCTCGGTCTCGATACGGCGCAGAACGATCCATCCGGGACATGGAACCTCGTCGCGGCGGATTTTTATAATAACGGCTTCATGCTTGGGGGGTTGCGTTACCCGACGCTGGTTGTGCAGGAAGGCGGCTATGATTGTTCCGTGCTGGGCAGAAATGCCTTGGCCTTCCTGCAAGGGTTGTGGAACGGATTTTATCGGCCCGGCGGGCAACAGGGGGAAATGCTCCCGCCCGTTCAGCAAGGACGGGGGCGGCAACCTGCCTGACGGATTCACGGAAAGAACATATGCTGAAACTCGGCGTCGATACCGGCGGCAC
>DHYT01000194.1 GCA_002415465.1 Desulfobulbaceae bacterium UBA5123 | reverse complement strand
AGACTGCAGGGAAAAATTGCTCATAGTGTGGGGGACCGATGTCTGCGATTCTGTCTTTCATCGGATTTCCCGGATCGTAACCCTAAGCTAACCTCCTATATCCCAATTATGATAATATTTAATCGTTTCCTGCCGAACCGCGATTACATCGCGTTACGGGCGCGGAATTCCTTAACGTCACGCTCAAAACCACCCTCGACCTCTTCCTCTGCCCAGAATACGTAGGGGTTGGACCGCGGCTCTTTAACGTGCTGCGGAATCGGATCGACGTTGATGACCTTCAAGAAGGTGGGCAGACCGACGCGCTGCATGGTCTCACCAAGACGCTCGCGGTTCTTGCCGTTCTCCATCCACCAGTCCCACACGGACTCGATGAACTCGACCAGCTGCTCGAAGTCGTTGTCCGGACTCATCTCGATGAAGGGCACGATCATGGTGGCCAGCTGAGCGCCGTCAAGAATCGGGGCTTTCGCACCGCAGAGGATGGTTGCACCCTGAACGACACCGGGACGCAGCGCGCGAGGCATCATGTTGATGCAGTGCATGCAGCGGGTACACTCGGCGTTGTCGATCTTCAACTGGCCGCCTTCCAACCACATACAGCCGGTGGGGCAGAGATCGATAACATCCTTCTGGATGTCAAGGGTGGATTTGGGGCCATGCGCGCCGCCGTTGGCTACGTAGTTACCTGCGGCGTACTCCTTAACGGCAGCCTGGTCGATACGGATATCATCCTTCCAGTTGCCGATAACGGACAGGTCGGAACGGGCGATGGATGCAACGCAGTCGTTGGGGCATCCGGAGAATTTGAATTTAAACTTGTAGGGGAAAGCGGGACGATGAATCTCGTCCTGGTAATGCATGGTCATGCCATGGCAGGCAGCCTGGGTGTCGTAGCAAGCCCACTCACAGCGAGCCTTGCCCAAACAGCAGGAAGGGGTCCGCAGGTTGGAGCCGGAACCGCCAAGGTCCCAGTTCAGGTTGTGGGTCAGATCGTAGAACAGGGGCTCCAGGTTCTCGGTACGGGTACCGAGGAGAACCAAGTCACCGGTGGAACCGTGCATATTGGTCATACCGGAACCGTACTTCTCCCACAGATCACACACCTGACGCAGCTTCTCGGTGTTGTAGAACTTACTGGAGGGCTGGTTCAGACGGACGGTGTGGAAGTGAGCAACACCGGGGAACTGGGCCGGTACGTCGGAATAACGACCAACGATACCACCGCCGTAGCCGAAAACACCGACGATACCGCCGTGCTTCCAATGGGTGATCTTGTCCTTGAAAGAAAGCTCCATCTGGCCAAGGATGTCCCAGCACTGGGGGCTCTTCTCGGCCTGGCGCTTCAGATCCGTGACGAAGCTCGGCCACGGGCCTTTCTCCAACTCGTCCATCATGGGCGTGTTATGCTTTGCCATTCTTTTCCTCCTTAAGCGGTAATTAATGATAAACAAACCATTATCACCCCGCCCGCCCGTGTCGTTACCAGCAATTACTTCTCAAGCAACAAATCCGACCGACAGAGTGAGGAATAAATACAATGTGAATGGTTATTCAGCAGGTGAACTTAGTACAGGCATCCGCTCTTTGTCAACAAAAAAACTTCCCGGTTTTTATCCTGACCCACCACCGCCGCTTCGCCCTTGCCGACGGGAAAAACCAAGAACCTGACCGCAACCGCCGCCCCCCCTCGGCCACGGCCTTTTGATCACCGCCATCCGCCCGATCCATTCATAGAATTTGGCTCCCATACTTCCCGGAAATTAAGCCATTACTTGAATAGTTTGACACCTTTTCCTTTCCGCGATAGGGTGACAACTGTGCAACCGGCCCGGCGGCTGGAAAGTGCAAACCATCGACGCCGATCATGCCTGTTGCGCGTTCAATGCAGTCGAACCCAGGGACGCCTGAAAGCAAATCCCTTGCGGCCAGCAAGAGCCTTTTTCATGAATCCCTGCCCATATTCAATACCACAAAGCGAAGGTGTACCATGTCCAAAAAAATCGTCATCATCGGCGGGGTTGCCGCCGGCCCCAAAACCGCATGTCGCGCCAAACGGCTGTTGCCGGACGCGGAAGTGACCATTATCGACCAAGACAGCCTCATCTCCTACGGCGGCTGCGGCATCCCCTACTATGTGTCCGGCGACGTCTCGGACGAAAAGGAACTGCGTAACACCAGCTTCCACATGACCCGCGACGAGTCGTTCTTCCTCAACGCCAAGGGGGTCAAGGTCCGCGCCAACACCCGCGCGCTTGCCATCGACCGACAGAAAAAAACGGTGGCGGTCGAGGATGTCAACACCGGCGCCAAGGATAATGTCCCCTATGACCAACTGGTCATCGCCACCGGCAGCCGCCCCAACATCCTGCCCATCCCCGGCGCCGAACTCGACGGGGTGTTCACCATCAGCGACCTGCACAAGGCTATCACCATCAAGGAACGCATCGCCAAGGGCGAGGTGAGCAAGGTGGTGGTGATCGGCGGCGGCGCCATCGGCATCGAGATGGCCGAGGCCTTTGCCGATCTCTGGGGCCTTGAAACCACGATCATCGAATTCATGCCGCAGCTGATGCCGCGCCTGGTGGACCGGCCCTTCGCCCTCATGCTCGAGCACCATCTCCGCGAGCACGGCGTGGCCGTACACACCGGCGAAGGGGCCTCCGCCATCGAAGCCGATGCCACCGGCAAGGCCTGCCGGGTGATCACCCCCAAACGAACCCTGGAGGCCGACCTGGTCATCATGGCGGCGGGCGTCCGCGCGCGCAGCGAACTGGCGGCGGCGGCAGGGCTCGCCGTCTCCCAGATGGGCAACATCATGGTCAATGACCGTCTACAGACATCAGACCCCAACATCTACGCCGCCGGCGACTGCATCGAGGTCAGAAACATACTCACCGGCAAGGGCACCATCGCGCCGATGGGTTCGCTGGCCAACCGCGAGGGCCGGATCGTCGGCGACAACCTGGCCGGCATCCCCACCACCTACAAAGGCTGGATCGGCAGCTTCGTGATGAAGGCGTTCGAGCGCTGCATCGGCGCCACCGGACTCAGTCTCGAAACCGCGCGCGCCGAAGGATTCAACGCCGACGCGGTGTTCACCGCCCAGTCCGACCGAGCGCATTTCTTCCCGACCCAGGCGGTCATCCCCCTGCGGCTGGTTTTCGACAAAACCACCCGCCGCGTCTTGGGCGCGCAGGGATTCGGCCCGGCCAACGACGCGGTGCTGGCGCGAATCGACGCCGCGGCCGCGATCATCGCCAACAACGGCACCATCGACGACATCGGCCAGCTCGAAATGGCCTACGCCCCCCCCTTCGCCACCGCCCTCGACGCCCTGAACGCCGCCGGCAACGTCGCCGACAACCTGGCATCCGGCCGGTTGCGGTATGTTTCCGTTGAGGATTTCCTCGGCTGGATGGATGATTTTGCAAGCCACGGGGATTGGCTGGCGCTCGATATCCGTCACCCCAACGAGGCGGAGGCGTTCGTCAATAAATATCAGGAGAAATGGCTCTCCTTACCCTATATCGAAATCCGCCGCCGCTACCAGGAACTGCCCAAGGACAAGACCATGCTGCTCATCTGCGACGCAGGCACCCGCTCATACGAAATCCAGACCTTCCTGGACGGCGTCGGCTACAGGAATACCCTGGTCCTGGGCGGCGGCTTCAACATCATGCGCCGGCTCGGCGTCAACTGGTGGCCGGCGAGTTAAAAATTACGCTGGCGAAGCACTCCAATTTCTGGTTAGACTGGGTTTCGCCACCCCGAACACCCCGAACCATGGAGCCTGCAAGCCAATGCCATCTTTACCGAAAAAGGCCGGCAACGACCGATTCCGCGGCAGTAAGCATCGCGCCGCACGGCTGTTGCTGGCCCTTCTTTTCCTCGCCGCAGCCGCCCCCGCCCTTGCGCTAGAGGGGCAACTCAACGTCAATACCGCCACCGCCAAGGAGTTGCAACAACTCCCCTTTATCGGCGAAGCCAAGGCGCGGGCGATTCTTAAATTACGCCAACAGGGCCGGCTGCGCGACCTTGCCGACCTGCAGAAGAGTTCGGTCATCGGCCCCAGCACCTACCAGGCGATCCTGCCCTACCTGAAACTCACCGGNNCCCCCCCCACCCCCCCCCAGCCCCCCCCCCCCTACCTAAACCCCCCCGCCCCCCCCCCCCGGCACAACAAGGAACCGCCGCAAAACGGGCAGCCACCGACCACCGACTTTGACAACGCCACCCTGCAGGCGCGATCGCTGATCGTCACCCGGCCGGGGGAGGTCCAACTGCTGGCGGATGATCAATACTTTGCCACCATCACCCAGCTGATCCGCGCCGCCCAAAAACGTATCGACATCGCCATGTTTCTCTTCAAGACCACCGATGCGAAGAAGAACCGGCCGATGCTGATCCTGCAAGAGTTGACGGCCGCCCGTAAACGGGGCGTGCGGGTGCAGGTGATCCTTGAGAAATCGGATTACGACGAAACCTTGAACAAGGAAAACCTGCACACGGCGACCCGGTTGCGGAGAAACGGGATCACCGTGGCCTTCGACGACGACAAGACGACCACCCATGCAAAACTCGCGGTCATCGACCAGCACCTCTGCCTGCTTGGCAGCCACAACCTGACCCACTCGGCCCTCGCTTACAACCACGAGACCTCACTGCTCATCGACAGCCGCGAACTGGCCGGGCAACTGCTTGCCTACATGGAAAAACTCCCCGAGTAAGCGACCGCCCCGGCGCTCACTTGCGCCGTCGAACCAGAACCTTTCGCGTCTTGCCGCCGGCCGGCGCCCCCGAGGCCACCCGCCGCACCAGAATCTTTTTCTTTTTCACCCCTTCCTCCTGCTCAGCCGCCAGCAGGGCCATGCCATCATCACCCGGCAACGGCTGCCGGAAATTACAACCCGCCTTGGGGCAGCTCAGGAACAGATAGCCGCGAAGATCCTTTTTCTCAACCAGGAAGGGCGATCCGCACGCCTGACAGGGCACCGCATGCGGCCTGGCCCAAGCCATGAATTCGCATTCCTCCCGGCGACACACATAAAAGGGCTTGCCGGTGGGCGTCTTTTTATGCATGACCTGCCCCTTCTGGCAAACCGGGCAATCCATCCCCCCATCCTCACCGCCCTTCATCAGGTCGGGCGAATCAACAGCCGCCGGCAACGACGCCGGCTCTGCGGCATCGGCAACCGGCGCCACGGCCGCCGCCTCGAAAACCTCGGCGGTCTGTCGCGCGACCTCCTCCGTTACCGGGGCCGGCGACGCAGCCTCCGGCTCATCAAAACCATCCAGCGCCAACCCGGCACTGGAAACGATCTCCGCTTCCGGCAGGGGCTCAGCAACAGATTGCTCCGGCCCAGGGGTTTCGTCGGCAAGGGGCTGGTCCTGCTCAAGCCCCGCCCCCCCCCCCGTCATTTGCGCGGCACTCCCGGCAGCGGCATCATCCGGCATGACGGCAGCACTCTCCGCCACCACTTCCTGGTCGGACAACCGTGCCGGCTGGGTAGCAACCGCAAGGCCCACATCCCTTCCGACAGCCTCTTCCCCCTCGGCAACGGAAACGGCCTGCGACGGCGGGACGGCAGGCGGCGGTGCCGTCGGGCGCGGCCGCACCGCCGCCTGCCCACCGCCCTTGATGACCCCTTGCGGCTTTCGCATCCGGAGACGCGCCTGCATCTGCGCCGAAACCGAGATCTTCTGCAGCACGTTGCCCTTCATGATCATGGTTTGATCAAACTGCCGCAGGGCCACGTCCAACGCCTTCCGACCGCTTAACACTTCTTGCACGGTCTGCTCCAGATAGGCCGAGAAACTGACCCCCCGCATGGTTGGAAACGCCCGGCCCAGGGTCGATGTCACCTTGTTGGCGTTCCCCCGGCACCGCAACTCTCCGCTGGGCAGAATCTCGACATAATCGCCCTCAACCAGCTGATGCAGCACGTCAACGGCCACCGGCCCGATCTCGACGGAAAAATCGGCCAACTCGGCAAACAGGGACTCCAAGGTGTAATACCGCGCAAAATCGCTTTTCGCGGGCTCGGGTACAACCTGCTCCACCCGCAGGGCATCCCCCTCACGCAACCCGGCCAGCGGACTCGGCTCAAGAGGGCTCCGGTCGCGCACACCGTGATAAACAGCAAGGTGCCCCGGTACGGCAATAACATTCTCCATCGCCTTGAAGTAACAATGCTCGCCCGCCCTTATCTCCACCACGACGGCATCGCCCTCCGCCGGCCGCATCTGGCTCGCCAGGGCGCGGTTGCGGATCATGCCGTAGATTTGCGACTCTTCCGAATCAAGGGTTCCGGCCAACCTTTCCACGTCGAAATCAGGGCGGGTCGGCAACAAGAAACCCTCCCCGGTCGCGACCGAGCCTTCCGGCAGCAACGCCTCGCGGCCGGCCAGACGCTCAACCTCACGCCGGATATCCGCCACCGTCGTTCCGGTCGGAATATCAACGGCGGCATAGGTGGAAACAAGGCCCGTGCAACCGCCATCGACATCAACCCCGGCAAAAAGCCGTCGCACGGCCGCCATGGTTTTCGCCAAGGAAATCTTATGCACCACAAAGGCGTCTTCGAGGAGGTCAACGAGACGATACGGGGCCGGTGGATCAAGAACGAGTGCCGTCTTCTTAACCTTGTCGACCACAAACGGAACGTCACGCAGAAGGCGCAGCGCCGCCTCGACGTCCTTGACGCCGTAGAGATCGCCGTCATCACTCACCCCGAACGCATAGGCGAGAAAAACGGTGAATACGGCCTCCCCGGCCGCAAGCTTTACCCGCAGCCGCTGTTTGGGGCGTTGCGCGTGCGCCTTGATTTCCGATTCCCGTTCGGCAAGGAGGAGGAGGGCGGTGAGACAGAATGTGGAAAGAGGGACGCCGGCCGGCCCGGTCGTGGTGCCGAGAAGGCGTTGGATATGTTTGCCGAGGGCGACATCGAAAACCGCCCGGTCATGGTAGTTGACGGCCCAGTCATCATGGATCGGCTCCACATGCCGGAACGACTCCCGCAACTCCGCGCCGCGCAGGGCAAGGAGATGCAACCGCCGCGGCGGCTGCGCGCCGGGAGAGACAATCGCCATCGCCTTGGCGACCAGCCAACTCATGAATTCGCCGCGCGGATCCCGATCAAAGGCCAGATAAACATCACAGCCGACATACTGGCGCAGTTTTTCCATGAGCGACTTGCCGGACTCCAGGGGGCTGAAAGAGAAGGAAAATTTCCCCTTGTCACAATGCTGGCCAGGAGTGCAGGGCTTCAATGAAACCTTCAGCGGCGGCGCCGAGAGTACGAACAGCTCGGGCGCATCCTCCAACTGACTCTGCAAGGCAGGCACCTTGTCTTCGAAATCAACGACAACAAGCATTTTACCCATCAACAAATCTCCGCGGAGAACAAAGTGATCAAGCTGGTAGAGATGTACGACCGGCCAAGGAAGGCCGACCACGCGGCAGAAGATTGGATATTTTCCACCACATCCACATCGTATACTAATCCAACAACTGGCATTATCAAACGAAAAGCGCGCACCAGCGGCGGCAAGGGGGAAAAAGTGGCCGAACACCACATTTCTATTGCAGACAATCCGGTAACGGCACGATAACCTTAGTGGGACGACAATCGCAGCCGTACCCACAACACTCACCTTGCCCACCGGCCGGACCGGAGCCATGCCATGCCATTTTTGGGAACACTTGAGAACATCGATACGGCCATCGCCAACCTGAACCTGAAAGAAGGCACCCTCAAGGCGCAACTCATCCATGCAATCCGCAACTCTTTCTCCGACCAGGAAAGCCTGGACACCATCACCGCCATCCCGGCCGACGACCTGATCCAAAAAATTTGGGCGGTCGACGATCCCAATGAGATCCAAAACAAACGCAAAAACCTAAGCGGCCTCAAATCCTCGCTTAACAAGAGCCTGAAGGACCTGATCCAGGCGGACAAGAATCCAGACGGCGTCATCATTGGCCGGGACAACATCTTCACCATTGCCGAGGAACAGAAAGACCAACTCATCAAGCAACTGGGCATAACCACCGAATCGATCCACTCCATGCATGAGATGCTGAACTCATTCAGGGAGCTGCTCTCAGAGATGTCCACGAACCCCAATTTCGATAACGCGAAGAATCTCATCGAGAAACTGGACGAAACGCAGCAGTTGATGCAACAGGTTGCCGCGGCCGGGGCGGTAATCCCCGGCGAGCCACCTCAGGCCGAAGCCGAAACCCTGGAGGCGGAGGAAACCGAAATCGTCGAGGTATGCGAAGATGACACTGAAATAGTGACCATCGACGACCACGATCTCATTGACGCCGAAGAGCTGGAGGAAATCTACGAAGAGGACCTGCCCTCCCATATCCGAACAGACCAGCAAGCGCTGGAACCGATGGACGACGTAGAAATCGTCGAGATCGGTGAGGACGACGAGTTCGATATCGCCGAGGGAGACGCGACCGCCGACGACACCACCGAGATCGGAAGCGCGGCGGGTAGGGTAAGAGTGGAGATGTCGGACGACGGCGGTATCGCCAAAGAA
>DHYT01000085.1:2936-3495 GCA_002415465.1 Desulfobulbaceae bacterium UBA5123 | reverse complement strand
GCAATGACGCCGCCAAGGAAGAATTCCTCCGTTACCTGACCGGCACCCTGCGCATCCCATCGCCAATCGTCCTGCACGATCAGCCGGACCAAGGGATCGCCACGCTGATCGGCGCGGTCACCGACCACGACGACCGCAAGCTGGTCTTCGTGCTGCTGCCGGCCGACGCTACGGAGCGGCAGGCGGTACTTTTCGAGGCGGGATGCCTGTACGGGGCCTGCGTCGGCAAGAGAGGCAAAACCATCCTCCTCCATCAGGGCGAGGCGGGGATTGCCAGCAAACTCCCCGACCTGGCCGCCGTCGACATCAGCGGCGGCATCATGAAGGCGGACGCCACCATCCGCGCCATGGTCAACGACTATCTGCCCCTGCTCCGTCGTCGCTGATCTCCCCGCGCCGGACCACCACCCGGTTCCTGCCGCTCCGCTTGGCGATATAGAGCTGCTCGTCGGCGATCTTCACCATCCCCTCCAGGCTGAAGGCGCTGCCGTTCACCGCCACCCCGATACTGGCCGTCAGGTTGAGTTGCCGGCCGTCGCCGATCTCGAGCGGCGCATCG
>DHYT01000085.1:0-2912 GCA_002415465.1 Desulfobulbaceae bacterium UBA5123 | reverse complement strand
TCGTTGACCTTCTTGAAGTGGTCGATATCGATCATCGCGCAGGTAAGGGTAATGCTCTTGCGGGCGGCGCTGGCGAACAGCTTGTATCCGACATCGAAGAAATAGCGCCGGTTGCATAGACCGGTGAGAAAATCCTTGATGGCGGCCTCGCGGATCCGCCGGACATTTTCAAGGCCGTCCAGGCACTGGTTGACGCGGCAGTAAAACTCCTCGGTGAGAAAGGTCTGCTTGATGATGAAATCGTTGGCGCCATACTTGATGAAACGGGCCGCGAGGAGGTTCTGCCCCTTGGCGGAGATGCCGATGATGGCCATCTCCTCCTTGGTGTATTTGGCCCGCAGGCGTTGGGTGAGCTTGAACCCGTCCATCTCCGGCATGCTGAAATCGGCGATCACCAGCTTGATGTCCGGCTGCGCATCCACCACCGCCAGCGCCTCGACGCCGTCGGCGGCGGTCAGAACCTGGAAGCGGTGCACCTTCAGCAGATCGACGATCACCTGCCGGAAGAACGAGGAGTCATCCACCACCAGCACCTTGGTGGCAAGATTTCGCTCCAGCCGCTGGATGGTAGCGACCAGGTAGTCGGGCGAGGAAAAGTTGTCCTTCAGCACGTAATCGACGACATTCTTCATCCAGACCGCGTTACGGACCTCATCGGAAAACTGCCCGGTGAAAACAACGGCGGGGATGTCACGACGGACGACGTGGTCGATGATTTCGCCGGCGGGGGCGTCGGGGAGTGAGTAATCGAGGATGGCGGCGAAGAATCCATCGCCATGGACGGCAAGCTGCGCAAGCGCCTCGGCGAGATCCCTGGCCCAGACCACCGAGTACCGGGCCGCCTGCAGCTTGGTGCGCAGAAGGGTGCCGACAAACTTGTTATCCTCGACCAGCAGAATCCGCTTCGCGCCCATGCCTTCCCGTCTGTGATGATTGCCAGCCGACCGGCTCAGGACCGGTAATCGGCGTTGATCTTGACGTAATCGAGAGAAAAATCGCAGGTATACATCTCCCCGCACCCGTTCCCGCAGTGCAGGTCGATATTGACCGAGAACTCCTTTTGCTTGAGAACCGCCGTGGCCCGGGACTCGACCGCCGCGCCCTGACCGAGACCGCTGGCCACCATCCGCACATCGTCAAAGGCGATATCCACCCGCTCGGCGTCAAAATCGATTCCGGAACGGCCCAAGGCGGCGATGATCCGGCCCCAGTTGGCATCCTCGCCGAAGAAGGCGGTCTTGACCAGATTGGAGTTGGCGATGGTGCGGGCGGCGGCCACCGCCGCTTCGTCACTGGCGGCGCCGGTCACCCGGATGGTGATGAGCTTGGTGGCGCCCTCGCCGTCACGGACGATCTGCAGGGCCAGATCCCGCATCAGATCGTTCAGGACCGCCTGAAAAGCCGCCTTGTCCGGGGCGGCGGCATCGATAACGGGGTTGCCGGCGAGGCCGTTGGCCAGCAACAGCACGGTATCGTTGGTGGAGGTGTCGCCGTCGACGGTGATCCGGTTGAAAGAGCAATCGGCGGCCGTTTTCAGCATCCCGGCAAGGGCGTCGGGCGCCACCGCCGCATCGGTGAGAACAAAGCCCAGCATGGTGGCCATGTTGGGCATGATCATCCCGGAGCCCTTGGCGACGCCCACCAGTTTCACCTCCCTGCCGCCGACGGCAACCGTCCGCACCGCGGTCTTGGGGACAAGGTCGGTGGTCATGATCGCCCGGGCCACGTCGGCCAGGCCGGCGGCGGAGAGCTTGCCGACCAGCCCCGGCATGGCGGCCGCGAAGGGCTCGGGCCGCAGCTGCTCGCCGATGACCCCGGTGGAGGAAACCTGCACCAGCTCCTCGGCGATGCCAAGCCCGTCGGCAACCATCTTGCCGGTGGCGCGGGCCAGGCGCATGCCTTCCGCGCCGGTACAGGCGTTGGCGATCCCGGAATTGATCATGATCGCCTGGGCGCGACCGTCCCGCAGCCGTTCCATGCCCAGCCGCACCGGCGCCGCCTTGACCAGGCTGGTGGTGAATACCCCCGCCGCAACCGCCGGAACCTCGCTGTAAATCAGGGCCAGATCGAGGCGGTCCTTCTTGCGGATATGGGCCGCCACCGCCGCCCCGACAAACCCCTGCACCTGCAGATCATCACCCATCACCTATCCCTCCGCCTCAATCCTGACCGCCGCAACACCGTTTATATTTCCTGCCGCTGCCGCACGGACAGGGGGTGTTCCTGCCCACCTTGTCGCCCTCGCGGACGTGCGGCTGCCGCGCTTCATCCTCCTCCTCGGCGCCGTGCCGCATCTGCATCGCCTGCTGCCGCCGCTGCTCCCGCTGTTCCCGCTCCATGGCCTCCACGTCGTCCTCGCGGGCCAGCTGGATCCGGAAAAGGGTGTTGACGGTCTGCTCCTTGACCCGGTCGATCATCGCCAGGAACATCTCGAACCCTTCCTTCTTGTACTCGTCCAGGGGGTTCTTCTGGCCGTAGCCGCGCAGGCCGATGCCCTCTTTCAGGTGATCCATGTGCAGCAGGTGTTCCTTCCAGTGGCTGTCCACCATCTGCAGGAGCACCACCCGTTCCAGGTGCCGCATGGTTTCGCTGCCGACCTGCTGCTCCTTGGCCTCGTACGCCTGCTGAACCAGATCCGTGACCTTCGCCTGCAACGCCTCAGCGGAAAGCTCGGCCCGCTCCTCGGCGGCAAACTTGACCGGCACGGCAAACCAGACCAGCAAACGCTCCTGGATGCCGGTCCAGTCCCAATCCTCGGCGGAGACCTTGGGGTCGATGAACTCAGGCGCCACCCCCTCGGCCAGATCGTCGATCATGTCGGCGATGACGTCCTTGACATCGTCGCTCTCCAGCACCTCGCGGCGCTGGCGATAGATCACCTCGCGCTGCTTGTTCATCACGTCGTCGTATTC
>DHYT01000061.1:381-5979 GCA_002415465.1 Desulfobulbaceae bacterium UBA5123 | reverse complement strand
CTCCCAGCGGTGATTCCAGAGGATGACCGGCGCGGCATCGCTCTCATCCTTCATGGGGCTTGCGTCGAGGTCGCTGAAATCAAGCGGCGGCGGCAGGATAACGCTCTTGTCGCGGATGCGGGTTGCCGCCTCCGGCAAGGGCATGTCGGGCGCCTTGGGCAGGATGGTGCGACAACCGTCCAGGAACGATTCGAGGTTGTAGGCGGAGTTGAAGGCCAGGCGGTCCGAGGCGATGGCGGTGGTGAGATTGGTGATGGCGAAATGCAGATCGCGCGGGTCCTCCTGCCGGACCGGGTAGGCGAACTGGTTTTCATGGAAATAGGTCGCGATCCGTATCCCCTGCCATGCCTTCGGGAGCAGGCCGCGCAGGGTGGCGACATCGACAAAGGTCGAGCAGAGCAGGCAGCATTTGCCGCTGGCGGGCGCGGGCATGGTGCGCCGGATCTCCTCGGCAAGCCAGGGGGCGGCAAGCCGCATCCGCCATTTCCAGTTGTGCGCGGGCAGGGTCAACATCCGGCAGGTACAGCGCAGATGTTTCCGCATCCCCTCTAGAAAACTGCGATGGGAGCCGCCGAAGTAAGGTTCGAGGACGACGATCTCTCCAATTTCAGGGGCGGCGGATGCGTTTGGCATGCGATGGGTTCGGCTCCGAGGGGCTCAGCCGTTGTTCAGCTTCCGTTGCAGATGCTGATAGGCCATGTTGATCTCTTTCATTTTTTCCTCGGCGGCCGCCCTGAACTCCTCGCCGAGATGCGCGGCCTTGTCGGGGTGATACTGCATGCTTAAGGTCCGGTAGGCCTTCTTGATCTCGGCGGCGGAGGCGCCGGGGCTCAATCCCAGAACCCGGTAGTGGTTCTCTTCGGAACTGGCCGTCTGTTGCCGACGGTATTGATTGCGGGCCTTGACTGACTGATGGTCGAAGGCGGAGATGCCCAGGAAGGAGCCGATCCGGTCGAGGAGTTCCATCTCCTCCCGCGACACGGTCTGGTTGGTGAAGGTGACCTGATAGATCAACTCCAGGAGGATGAGCCGCTGTTCGTAGGCGAATCGGCCGCGGAACTCGGCGAGAAGATCCTCCAGGGTGGCGGTCGATGCCTGCGCCTCCTTGATCAGCTCCTTGATCCATTGCATCTGGCTGTAGTCGTAGCGGAGGTGCTGCTGAAAGAAGTTGTTGATGGTGTTGATCTCGTCGCGGGTGATCACCCCGTCCAGCTTGGCGATCCGGATGAGGATGTTGACCAGCAGAAAGACGAAGACGTTGTGGGTTTCGGTCTGGGAGTGTTCGTAGGCGCTGACCTTCTTGCGGATGTAGAGGGTGAAGCCCCAGAAGGCGACGGCCAGCATGATGATGGTGAAGAGGCCGGAGAAGAGCAGGAAGCCGACCACGTTCAGCAGCAGCGGCGCGCCGCCGAAGAGCAGCAGCAGGAGCACGAAATAGAGGAGGCAGCCGCCGCAGCCGGGTTGTTGATGGTAGCGATACTGGTATTGCATGGTGGTGATCCGGTGGGGTTACGCCCCCGAGGCGAAGAAGGCCTCCACGAACTCGTCGGCGTTGAAATCGCGCAGGTCTTCCATCTGTTCGCCGATGCCGATGAANNCCGCCCTTGGCGGTGCCGTCGAGCTTGGTCAGGGCGAGGCCGGTGATCTCCACCGCCTCGTTGAAAAGGCGGGCCTGGGAGATGCCGTTCTGGCCGGTGGTGGCGTCGATGACGAGCAGTACCTCATGCGGCGCGCCGGGGATCTTCTTGTCCATCACCCGCTTGATCTTCTTCAGTTCCTCCATCAGGTTGATCTTGGTGTGCAGGCGGCCGGCGGTATCGACGATGATGACATCGTACTTTTTGGCCTTTGCCGCCTCAAGGCCGTCGAAAACCACCGAGGAGGGGTCGGCGCCGGTCTGTTGCGCGATCACGTCGGCGTTGATCCGCTTGCCCCAGATCTGCAGCTGTTCCACCGCCGCCGCACGGAAGGTGTCCGCCGCCACCAGGAGCACCCTCTGCCCGGATTGGACGAATTTGTGGGCCATCTTGCCGATGGTGGTGGTCTTGCCGACCCCGTTGACGCCCACCACCATGATGACAAAGGGGCCGGAGTCGGGCAGGACCATCTCGGCCGGTTTCTCCGAACTCAGGATGTAGTCGAGGAGTTGCCCCCGGAGCGCCTCCTTCAGCGCCTGCGGATCGCCCAGTTCCTTCCGGCTTACCTTGGCGCGGGCATTGTCGATGAGGCTGCGGGTGGTTGCGACGCCGAGGTCGGCGGTAATCAGAATCTCTTCAAGCTCGTCGAGCAGATCGTCATCGATGACCTTTTTGCCCAGAAAGAGCGAATCGACCCGTTCGATGAAGGACGCGCGGCTCATGCTCAGGCGTTCCTTGAGACGGCTGAGCATGTTGGCCTTGGGCGGTTCCGGCTCTTCACCCCGTGCCGGAGACGCAGGGCTGACGGGCTGCCCGGCTGGCGTCACCTCCGGCCGGGACGGCGTTTCCGGGGTCGCGGCCTCAGTGGGGGGGGGGTCCTTGTGCAGTTTTTTCTTGAACCAGCCAAGCATGGTACTTCTCCGGGGCGGTGAGGTTAGCGGGATGTTGTCGATTGCCGCTATCGACAACAATGAGGCATCTTAGCCGGAACGATCTGAAATGCCTAGTGCTTAGAGAAGAATTCCGAATTTACCCAAGGTGGATGGCGGGCAGTGACAAGGCCGCGGCCAGCAGAAAGACGCTTTCCAGGGCAAATTCAAGCCGTGCGCCCTGGCGAGCCTTGCCGGCGGCATACAGACGAGCAATCACAAAAAGATAGATGGTTGCGGGCAGCAGGCGAAAGGCGGTGCCGCCGATCCAGTCGGCCATGGAAAAGAGCAGGAGGATGGCGGTTTGCGCCAGCATCAGCCCATACAGGAGGGTCATGGTTTTCCGCTCGCCGATATGGACGGGCAGGGTTTCCTTGCCGACGATGCGGTCGCCAAGAACTTCAAATACGTCAAAAAGGGCGCTGCGCACGTACACCAGCAGAAAGATGAAGAGCAGGGCGCCGATGGAGACCGTCGAAGGCGCCGTCTCGAGGCTGAGAAGCGGGATCAGGACGGTGACAAAGGACCAGGCCAGGGATACGAAGAGGGTCTTCGAGCCGGGGATTTCCTTAAGCCCCCGCACCCGCAGGAACTGCGAGAGCGGCTTGGGGAAAATCGGGACGTTGTAGAGGATGCCGAACCCGCTCATGGCGATCAGCAGCAGCACGGGGCCACGGCCCAGGCCGGCGGCAACGGCGATGGCGCCGGTGAGGGCGAAGGCGGAGAGCAGGAACATGGGCCAGCGGTAGCGGCGGTAAAAGATGGTTTGCAGGGGGTCGGAAAACTTGTCCGACTTGCGATCGGTAAAACGGTTCAGGTTGTGCATGGCGAAGAGATAGCCGAGGGCGACGGCAAAAAATTCCCAGCGTGGTTCGATATTTTGCAGGGTGCAGGCCACGAGGGCGAGGAGCCCGCCGCCCATGCTGACATAGAGGTTCGTCGCCAGCAGCAACCAGAAAAATCGGCCCAGCAGGGGGAGGATGACCCCTTGTCCCTTGCCGGGGATCGATTCGAGGGTGCGGACAACCCGATTGATCATCCAGGTCGGGGTCGAGGCGCCGGCCGTTACCCCGACGCAATCGTATTGCCTGAGGGCGGCGAGGTCGAGTTCCGTTTCGGTTTCAACCATGAACACCGGGCAGCCCATGCTTTCGGCGATCTCTCCGAGGCGCATGGTGTTGGCGCTGGTGCGTCCGCCCACCACCACCAACGCCTCAACCTGTCCACAGAGCGTTCGCACCTCATCCTGCCGTTTGTGGGTGGAATCGCAGATGGTGTTGAATACCTTGCCATCGGGGTAACGGGCCGTGATGAGGCTGCTGATCGCCGCAAAGGCCTTTTCATCCTGAGTGGTCTGGCTGACGATGATATAGGGGCCGTCGAGGGTCAGCGCGCGCGCCTCTTCCTCGTTGCTGACGACAATGCCGCGCGGCGCGGCATAGCCGAGCAGGCCATCCACCTCCGCATGGTTGCGGTCGCCGATGATCACCGTGGTGTGGCCCTGTTTGTGATGTTTCTTGATAATCGCCTGCACCTTGAGCACCCTGGGGCAGGTGGCGTCCTTGATCTTGGCGCCGGTGGCCTCCAGATTCCTCTTCTGCTCGGGCGGCACGCCGTGCGCCCGGATGATGATGCTGCCTTCGGCCTGCCGGGGGATTTCGGTGAGGATGGTCACCCCCCGGTCCTTGAGCAGATCCAAAACCTGCGGGTTGTGGATCAGGGGGCCGAAGGTGGCTAGGCCGTGTTCTTCGTGATGCAGCATGTCAAGGGTGGTTTCCACGGCGCGGCGGACGCCCATGCAGAAGCCGGCGTGTTGGGCAAGCAGGACTTTCATGACGATTTTCGAGAGGTTATGCCCGTCGGGGCGGATTGGCGGATGTGCCGGTGCGCCCGGCCTTATCCGGGCTGCCAGACTTTAAACGGAATAGTCCTTCATTGCAAGCCCGGCCAGAGGGGGAGGAGAAGGTCGCGGCCTGGGAAACCGCTTCCGGGCGCCGATTGTTGCCGGGTCCGTGCCTTCCGGGGAATGCACGATGCGGTTATTTCCCTTTTTTTCGGGCGGATTTGGGGGAGTGCCGCCGGCGCGCCGGTTTTGGTTTTTCAAGTGCGATATCGAAGGCTTCCTTGATGTCCTGAATAAAATGGAAGGTGATGCCCTTGCGGATTTCTTCCGGGATATCCACCACGTCCTTCTTGTTCAGGTGCGGCAGCATGACGGTGGTGATGCCGGCGCGGATCGCCGCCAGCACCTTTTCCTTGATGCCGCCCACCGGCAGAACGTCACCACGGAGGGTGATTTCACCGGTCATCGCCAGATCCTTGCGCACCGGCCGGTCGGTGAGCAGCGAGGTGAGCGAGATCGCCATGGCCACCCCCGCCGACGGCCCGTCCTTGGGCACCGCCCCTTCCGGGACATGGACATGCATGTCGTTGGTGCTGAAGGTCTTGTCGTTGATCTTCAGCGCCTTGGAGTGGGAGCGGATATAGGTGAGCGCGGCGCTGGCCGACTCCTTCATCACCTCGCCGAGCTTGCCGGTGAGGTTGAGCCCGCCGTGGCCTGGCATCTTGGCGGTTTCGATAAACAGCAGCACCCCGCCCACCGGGGTCCAGGCAAGGCCGGTGGCCAGCCCTGGTCCCCAGGAACGGGCGGTGGCTTCGGGAAAGAAGCGGATCGGGCCGAGAAAGTTTTCCAGGTTTTTGGGGGTGACGGTTAGGGATTTTCTGGTTCCCATGACGATGTCGGTGGCGACCCCACGGCAGACCTGGGCAAGGCGGCGCTCCAGATTACGCACTCCCGCCTCCCTGGTGTAGGAGGTGATGACGGCCCGGATCGCCTCGTCCTTGAACTTGAGCGTGGCGCTGCTCAGGGCGTGGGCCTTGATCTGCTTGGGCACCAGATGGTTCTTGGCGATCATCAGTTTCTCTTCCTCGGTATAGCTGGAGAGCTCGATGACGTCCATGCGGTCGCGCAGCGGGCCGGGGATGTTTTCGATATAGTTGGCGGTGGTGATGAACATCACCTTGGAGAGATC
>DHYT01000061.1:0-297 GCA_002415465.1 Desulfobulbaceae bacterium UBA5123 | reverse complement strand
AGCTTGTCGATCTCGTCCAGCAGGAACAGCGGGTTGTTGGTGCCGGCCTTGCGCAGGCTCTGGATGAAGCGGCCGGGCAGCGAGCCGATATAGGTGCGGCGGTGGCCACGGATTTCGGCCTCGTCGCGGACGCCGCCGAGGGCTATGCGGATGAACTTTCGGTTCATGGTCCTGGCGATGGACTGGCCCAGGGAGGTCTTGCCGACGCCGGGGGGGCCGACCAGGCAGAGAATCGGACCATGCATGTCGTCCTTGATCTTGCGTACGGCCAAGAATTCGATGATCCGTTTCTTGATC
>DHYT01000110.1:429-7632 GCA_002415465.1 Desulfobulbaceae bacterium UBA5123 | reverse complement strand
AAGACATCCAACAGCTCCACGAACAGCCCGAAGGAGGTCGCGCCGGCCACCACCCCGTCGAAGGACTCGCCGACCTTCTCCGCCATGAACCGCACCTTGATCCGGTCGACCACTTCCCGCTCGGCATCGACCGCGGTCCGTTCCCGCTTGGAGAGAAAGCCGCCCGCCTCGCCCAGAGATTCGGCGGGCGACTGCCCGGCCGCACTCTTCACCTTGGCCTTGGGGGCGGCCAGCAGCCGACTCAAGGCCCGGTGGACCATCAGGTCGGGATAGCGACGGNNGATGGGCGAGGTGAAATGGGTGTAAAACTCGGCGGCGAGGCCGAAATGACCGACGTTGTCCGGGCTGTAGCGCGCCTGCTGCATGGTGCGAAGGAGCAGGTTGTTGATGATGTATTCCTGCGGGGTGCCGGCGGCAAGCTTCAGCACCTTGCCGAACCAGGCCGGCGTGCCGGAGCCGGACGGCAACCGGAAGCCGAGACTGCCGCCGAACTCGACAAACTCGCTCACCTTGACCGGATCGGGCGGTTCATGCACCCGGTACAGGCTCGGCATCCCCAGCTCGTCGAAGGTGGTGGCCACCGCCTCGTTGGCGGCGAGCATGAACTCCTCGATGATCTTGTGGGCCTGATTCCGCTCCATGCGGCCGATCCCGGCCACGGTCTCGTCGGGGCCGAGTTCGATCTGCGCCTCGGGCAGCTCGAAGCCGATGCTGCCCCGCGCCATCCGCTGCTTCTCGATCTGGGCCGCCAGCTCTCCCATCCACTTGAGCTGGGTCAACAACCCCTTCAGTTGCGTCTTCACCGCGTCATCGTTATCCACCAGCACCTGCCGTACCATGGTGTAGGTCAAGCGGCGCTGACTGCGGATCAGACTCTTGGTGAACTGCTTGCCGACGCGATGGCCCTTGCGGTCGAAGTCGAGGATGGCGGTGAAGGCGTAGCGGTCTTCATTGGGCACCAGGCTGCAAAGGTTGTTGGACAGCCGCTCGGGCAGCATCGGCACCACCCGGGTCGGAAAATAGACGCTGGTGCCGCGCTGATATGCCTCGGTGTCCAGGGGGGAGCCAGGGATGACATAATGACTGACGTCGGCGATGGAGACATAGAGCCGATACCCGGCCTTGTTCTTGATCACCGCCACCGCATCGTCAAAATCGCGGGCGGTCTCGCCGTCGATGGTGACGTGCTTGATGTCCCGCAGGTCAACCCGCCCCGCCTCCATGACCACCGCCTCGGGAAACGCCTCGGCCTGGGCCAGGGCCTGCTCGCCGAAGGTATGCGGCAGCTCGAACTTGCGGACCACCATGTCGGTTTGCACCTGCAGGCTTTCCGGGTCGCCCAGCACCTCGACGATCCGCCCCTCCGGATTGGCGCCGCCCAGCCGATAATCGGTGATCTCGGCCACCACCGCATCACCGTTTTGCGCCCCGCAACTGTTCTCGCTCCGCACCATCACCTGGAAGGCCAGCCGTTCATCCTCGGGGGTCACCAGTCCCGCAGGGCGGCCCACGGTATAGGTGCCGACCACCCGGTTGGTGGCGCGGTTCAACACCCGTACCACCCGCCCCTCGGCCCGCTCGTGGCCGATCTTGGTGACCGCAACCAGCACCCGGTCGCCATGGGAGGCCGAGGCGAGTTGCGCGGGGGGAAGGAAGATATCGCGCTCGATGACCAGCCATGCCGGCGGTTCGGCAACGGCGACAAAGGCAAACCCCTTGGGATGCACCGAGAGAACCCCGTCCACCACCCTGGCGTCGGGACCGATCATGAAGCCGCCGTCCTCCTCAACCAGCAAGCCGTCACGGCAAAGCGCGGTCAGCAGCGACCGCAGCACCTTGCCCTGCCGCCGGTCAAACTCCAGCAGGTCGGCAATCTCACGCACCCCGAGAAGATCGTCCCGGCCATACAGCAGCCCCACCACCGCATCGGCAAACTCAACCATTTCCGGCGCGCGCCGGCTTGTCGCCGCACGCTTGCCGCGCGGCCGTGACGCCCCGTGCTGCGGCCGATTGCGACCATGCAATTTTTTTCCCTGTTCCTTGCGCCGTCCCACCCGAACTCCTTTGCCGCGTCAAACATCGGGAGAAAATCCTGAAATTTAATTCGCGACGCCGTTATTTTTTGCTGGAATTATCCCGCGACACCTGATTGTATCTGTATAAGGGATAGCCCCCGTGCGGCAACCTGGAATCGGCCTCTATTTCACACCGATTCCTTTTTTCAATTGTACCATTGCCGAAGGTTCTCTATAGTAGCCGCTCACGGCAAGAACCCTTGCCGCGCGGACAACCCATCATACCTGATTTCACGAGAAATATCTGCTTTTTGGCATCAACCAGACCCCGCCGCAAAGAAAAGACAACCCCTAAGGACAACTCGACGCAACGGCAGCCATGACGGAACCCTCCTTTCACATAGCCCAGTTCTGCAAACGGATGGAAGGCCACGTCGGCGGCCAGGACGGCCCGGCGCACCTCTTCTGGAAGGCGCTCTCCTTTGCGGTTTCCGCCCACCAGGACCAAAAACGCAAATCGGGCGAGGCGTATGTCAGCCACCCCTGCCAGGTGGCGCTGATCCTGGTCGAGGAGATGGGGATAACCGATCCGGAAACCCTGGCGGCGGCGGTTCTGCACGACACCGTGGAAGACGTGCCGGAGGTGACCAACGAGGTCATCGGCGAACTCTTCGGGCAAAACGTCGAGGCCGTTGTCGACGGCTGCACCAAGATCTCCCATTTCTCGGGCGACCGGCAGACCTTCTACAAACTGGTCCATCGCAAGATCTTCTCCGGCGCCGCCTCGCGCATCGACATCATGCTGATCAAGCTGGCGGACCGCCTCCACAACCTGCGCACCCTGAGCTCCATGCCCCGCCACAAGCGGCAGAAGATCGCCGACGAAACCCTCTCCGTGTACGCGCCGATGGCGACCCTGATGGGGCTATACGGCCTCAAGCGGGAGCTGTACACCCTGGCCCTGCTCTACAAATTCCCGCGCCAGGCCCACAAGGTGAACGCCCTCATCCGCAAGCTCGAAACCAGCGAAGAGGCGATCCATATCCGCAAGACCATCGAGGCCGAGATGCAGCAGGCGTGGCTGAACGGCGAGGTCAAGGTGCGGGCCAAGGACCTCTCCGCCTACTTCGATCCGGCCCAGAACGTGCTCAGCAAGGAGGTCACCACCCCGGTGGAGATCCTGATCACCGTTGACGACATCCAGTCCTGCTACCGGCTGCTCGGGATCGTCAACCAGAACTTCCCCCCCATCCCCCGCACCATCCGCGACNNCCGCGACTTCATCGCCAACCCCAAGCCCACCGGCTATCGCTGCCTGCACGCCAAGGCGAATATCAAGGGAGAAAAGTATCTCTTCAAGATCAGAACCCCGGAGATGATGAACACCGCCCGCACCGGCATCATCAACGTCTGGTCAAGCCGCCATGAGATGCCCGGCGATTTCGAGAAGGAGTTGCAGGAGACCTTCGACATCCTCGGCGGCGACGATGATATCGCCTACCGGGAGATCATCGCCGCCGGCGGCAAAACCGAGATTTACACATACACCCCCAAGGGCGACGGCTTCTGTCTGCCCAAGCAGAGCACGGTCCTCGATTTCGCCTATCGGGTACACACCGAGGTGGGCAACCGCTGTCAGGCCGCCATCGTCCGCAACGAGAAGGTGCCGCCGACCCATATCCTGCGCGACGGCGACCAGGTGGCCATCATCACCCAGAAGGAGCCGGTCCATTTCGAGCCGGATATCCAGCACCTCTGCCAGACCCCCAAGGCCCGCTCCAGCCTGGCGCGAATGTTCCGGCGACGGCGGGAGACCCTCGCCCAGCATATCGGCGAATCGATCCTCCGGCAGGAGTTCAAGCGGTACGGCCTGCCCCTTGACCTCCTCAAGAAGGCGGCGATGTCGGAAATCTTCGAACATTTCCAAACCGCCGATCTCGATGAGATGTACCTGCATATCGGCGAGGGGGGGCTCCGCCTGCGGGAGCTGATCCACGAGATCAAGAACCGCCTCTACGCCGACCGCGAAACCCTGCCGCCGCCCACCGGCGCGTTGAACCGCGTCGAGATGACCTCCCTTGACCCGGCCTGCGTCAAGTTTTCCCGCTGCTGCGCGCCGTCGCCCACCGACAAGGGGCTGTACGGCCTGCTCAGCGAACGGGGGCTGTCGGTGCACCACAAGGATTGCGCCAACATCCGCACCCTCAACGTGCAACGGGAAGACGTGGTGGAACTGCACTGGCGGATCAAGGAAACCCGCCTCGACAAGCTGCAGAGCCTGCAAGTGCTGGGCGCCAAGCGCAACCGCCTGCTGATGCTGCTGGGGGCGGCGCCGGCGGAGATGAAGATCCTCGAAATCACCGCCCTCAAGAAAAAATCAAAACTCCCGGACTGGGACATCACCTTCGAGGTCGCCGATCTGGCCGGCCTCAAGAACATCCTCAACCACTTCCAGAAGATGAAACTCGATTACGAGTTCGTTCTCGAATACTGAGCCGCCTCACGAAAGCCGCTGCTCGCCGCTGGCCAGCTCCTCGAGTCCGACCAGATCCAGCAGCTTGACCGTTTGCCCGCCGGATTCGACCAGCCCCTGCTTGTGCATCCGGGCGAGGATGCGCGACAGGGTTTCCGGGATGGTGCCCAAGAGGCTTGCCAGATGCGCCTTGGTGATCTGGAGCTGCACCTCGTCGCCGCCCTGATTCTCGCGCAGGAACAACAGATGCGCGGCCAGCCGCCCCGGCACCTCCTTGAGGGAGAGGTCCTCGATCATGTGCGCGAAGCGCTTGAGCCGCAACGAGAGCGAGGCCATCATGTTCATGGCCAGCGACGGGTTGTTCTTGATCAGATCGCGGAAGGCCGCCCTGGGGATAAAAAAGACCCGGCTGTTTTTCAACGCCATGGCATGGGCCGGATAGGACGAACCGGCAAAAACCGCCGCCTCGGCAAAGGGCTCGCCCGGCCCGAAGACGTGGAGGATCTGCTCCTTGCCCTCGGGCGAGAGTTTATAGATCTTCACCTGGCCGGTAATGATCACATAAAAACCGACCCCCTCGTCGCCTTCCGAAAAGATGGTCCGGCCGCGGGCGAACTCCTGATCAACCACCACCATCGCCAACTCGTCATACTCCTGGTCGGTAAGCCCCTTGAAGAGGGGGACGCCGGCAAGATTCTCCTTGATACCCATCACCATTCTCCCCATTGCATGCCGGCGGGCATGGCGACAAGCGCCACCGCATACCCGCCGGCCAGAACCACGCCCACCGGCAGCGACAAACCCTTGCCCTGCCGCCGGACACAACAATCAAAAAACATCAGCCCGTTCGCCTGCCCGTCCACCGCCAGCAGTTCCATCTCGGCAAAGGCAGGCATGGGCGCAACCGGCGCCGCCTTGCGGATCGCCTCCTTGGCCGCCCAGAGCAAGGTCAGCCGCGCCCCCTCCGCCACCCCGCCAAGGCTTGCCGCCAGCCGCTCCGCCTCGCCGGCCAGACAGAACCGGGACTTGACCCGGACCACCGTTTCCAGCCGCTGCTGGATATCGATGCCGCAGTGGCTGGAAGCGGCCATGGCCGTGGCCCAGCCGCCGCTGTGGGAAATGGAGATCTCCGGCAACGGCGCCGCCCCGCCGGCAAGCCGGGGGCGACCGGAAGGGTCTGCCGCCAGTTGCCAATGGCGCCACTCCCGCTCACAAACGGCAAGACCGCGCAAACGCATGGCCGCGTCCTTGGCCGCGATCCGCCCGCCCAGCCACTCCAGCCGCCGCTTGGGCAACGAGAAGCCTTGCCAGCGGGCCAACTCGCCTGCGCACAGATAGTATCGCGCAACCACTCCCTCGCCTTCCGCCTCGCATCGGGCGGCAAGCCCGGCCAACGACAGGCGCGACACCTCGCACCCGACCGCGAAGGCCGGATGTTGCCGGAGTTTGTCGCCAAGGCTGCCCGCCAGAAAATCCTCGATCACCACCAACCCTCTTCACCTCCTCCGAGAGGAGGCAGCCGCTGCGGAAATGTCTTGAAATTTCAACATAAACTAGTATTAGTTGAAGGATATCGGCAATCGGCACCTCACCCATCAGCAGCCGCATGCAAAAAAACCATGACCGCCTTTGACGCCATCATCCTGATCATCTTCCTGCTCTTCCTGGCCCGTGGCATCTGGGTCGGCCTGATCGGCCAGCTCGCCTTCCTGGCCGCCCTGGTACTGGGCTATGCAGCGGCCGGCATCTTCTACGGGCAGGCAAGCCGCCTGCTGCTGCCGCTGATCCACAACCCCCAGGCGACCTTTATCATCACCTGTATCCTGCTCTTCGTGGTCGCCTACCTGCTCACCATCCTGCTCGGCAAGGGGCTCACGAAGGTGATGGAGATCTCGCTGCTCGGCTGGTTCGACCGCACCATGGGCGGGGTTTTCGGCCTGACCAAGGCGCTCTTCGTCTCCACCCTGCTCTTCACCTTCCTCTCCGGCTTTGTCGCCGGCCCCCGCCCCTTCTTCAGCAAGGCACGGGTCACTCCCTACCTGAGCGCCTGCTCGAACTACCTGCTCACCTGGGTCCGCGACAACGACCTGCGCGACCGCTTCGTCCCCAAGCAGGCGGCCATCTCACCCCTTCTCACCCAACCGGTACCACTGAGCGAGCCGGCCAAGCGGAAGCCCGAGAAAAAATCCCACTAAGATACACTGATTGCGGACGGTGTTGGCCACCACGCCCCGCCGGTGCCAGCGCCGGGCCGAGGTGGTGACCGCCTGGGGGAGCAGCGCGATCCGGCCGTGGCGGCGAAGTGCGCGCACCAGAACCACATCCTCCATGATCGGCACCACCGGAAAACCGCCCAGGGCAGAAAACAGCTCTTGCCGGACAAAGAGGGCCTGGTCGCCATAGGGGAGCTGCAGCCAGCGGCTGCGCCGGTTGGCCCCCCAGGCCACGGCCTTGAGTCCGGCGGTGGCGTCGGCAAAGGCGAGCGTGAAGGCGCCGGCCGCGACCCCCGGCCGGGCCAGGGCGTGCCGGACCGAATCCTGGAACCCCGCGGGCAACACCGTGTCGCCGTGCAGAAAGAGCAGGATCTCGCCGCGGGCCTGTTGCGCACCCCGGTTCATCTGCAGGCCGCGGCCGGGCGGACTTACGAGCACCCGCGCCCCGTGGTCGCGGGCCACCGCCAGCGTGTTGTCGCTGCTGCCGCCGTCCACCACCAGC
>DHYT01000110.1:0-384 GCA_002415465.1 Desulfobulbaceae bacterium UBA5123 | reverse complement strand
TGGGGATGATGACCGAGATGGACGAGGTCTTCGGGGCGATCGACATCGGCAAGGGGCTCCAAGAGGGCAATGTGCAGCCCCAGACGGCGGGCGCGCTCGCAGGTACTGGCCAGCACCGAGTCGCTTCCCCAGGCCATATCGGCAAAGAGCGCGGACTGCGGCCGGCAGAGGCCGACCAGGTAGTAGCCGCCGTCCCGGGCCGGCCCCAGCACCAGATCGTGGCCGGCAAGGTCGTCCAGGGCCTGGCCGAGGATGGCGGGGAGACGATCGAGAGTGTGTTGAACTGGACGGCGGGGGTGGTGGTCGGGAGTGGGTGGACGGTGGTTGCGCCGGGGGCGACGCTCAATCTGGCCAATGGCGGGTCCGGGGCGCCCACTGGGGCGG
>DHYT01000157.1:9726-10012 GCA_002415465.1 Desulfobulbaceae bacterium UBA5123 | reverse complement strand
TGTGTATAACGTCCTGCAGATTTTGGCGCTCATTGTAGTCGGGCCGGTGTTGTTCGTCAAAGCCATTCTGACCGCGAAATACCGGCACCGTCTGCCGCAGCGGCTGGGGATCGGGCTTGGCCGGCAACTGGCCGCCTGTCCGCGGGTGGCGCCCAGGATCTGGATCCACGCCTTGTCGGTGGGCGAGGTCGCGTCGTCGCACGCGTTGGTCAAGGCGCTGCGAACGGCCTTCCCGGATGTGACCCTGTTCTTTTCCACCACCACCGAGGCGGGGGCGGCTTTCGCC
>DHYT01000157.1:0-9649 GCA_002415465.1 Desulfobulbaceae bacterium UBA5123 | reverse complement strand
ACGGCGGGTTTTCCCGCCGTTCCTTCACCCGCTACTACCGCTGGCGGCTTTTCTTCCGGCCGATGTTCAACTCCTTTGCCGCGCTCTGCATGCAGACGCGGGAGGATGTCAGGAGGATGGTGCATATCGGCGTTGTCCCCGAGGCGGTCAAGGCATTGGGCAATCTCAAGTATGAGGCTGCCGGCCTGGAGCCGGTTGGCGGTGAAATCGAGCGCGCCGATTTCGGGATCCCGGAACAGCGTTTGGTGTGGGCGGCCGGCAGTACCCATGGGGTCGAGGATGAGATGGCCCTGCGGATTCACAAGCGGCTGCTGGCCGATTTTCCGGAACTGCTTCTCCTGCTGGCTCCCCGGCAGGTGTCGCGGGGCGAGGCGCTGGCCGGCATGGCCGAGGCGCAGGGGCTTGCCGTCGCCCAGCGCAGCCTTGGCGGCGGCGGCTTGTCGGCATCCGTACTGCTGCTCGATACCATCGGCGAATTGTCCGGGGCATACCGCCTCTGCGAGGTGGCGTTTGTCGGCGGCAGCCTGATTCCCGAGGGCGGGCACAACCCCCTTGAGCCGGCCGCCTTTGCCAGGCCGGTGCTGTTCGGGCCGCACATGGATGATTTCATAGAGGTGAGCCATGATCTGGTGCGGGCCGGCGGCGCGCTGGAGGTGGCGGACGAGGATGATCTCTATCTGCGGCTGAAGGCCCTGCTCGGCGATGCCTCCCTGCGGCGGCAGATGGGGGAGAAGTCCGTCGCCCTGCTCGCCAGACAGCAGGGCGCCACCGGCCGGCATGTGGAACTGATCCGGAAGCTTCTGATGGGCGCGTCGTGAGGGGGGAAGCGATGAGTAACCGGCATGACAGCCTGTTTGCGTTGGGGAGGCCTTTTTCGTTGTTGTACGGATTCGTGATGACGGTCAGGGCCTTTCTGTATCGGCATGGGGTCCTGCCCTCGACGCGGTTGCCGGTGCCGGTGGTCAGTGTCGGCAACCTGTCCATGGGCGGCACGGGCAAGACGCCGCTGGTGATGTGTGTCGTCAGGCATCTCCTGGAGCATGGCCGGCGGCCGGCCGTTGTCAGCCGTGGCTACGGCGGCAAGGCGCGTGGGCGGGTCAATGTTGTCTCCAGCGGTCATGGGCCCGCGATGACGCCGGCCATGGCGGGTGACGAGCCGTGGCTGCTGGCCGATGCGATGCCGTCGGTGCCGGTGTTGACCGGTCCGCGCAGGGTGGCGGTGGCGCGTCATGCGATCCGGGAGACCGGCGCCGACGTCATCGTCATGGATGACGGCTTTCAGCATCTGGCTCTCCAGCGGGATCTTGACATCGTGCTGTTCAACATCCGGTCGTCGCTGGATGCGGCCAAGGTGTTTCCGGGCGGCGAGTTGCGTGAACCGTTCGGGGCTCTGCAAAGGGCGGACGCCATCGTCCTCACCGGGGTTGATTTCCGTACCGAGCAGCGGGCGCAGGCCTTCAAGCGATTCCTGCGGGAGCGGGCGCCCCAGGCGCCGGTGTTCTTCGGCGAATATCTTCCGGTCTGTCTGCTGGGGAGCGGCCGGCGCGAGGTTTACCCGGCCGACAAGGCAAAGCGGATCAAGCTGTGCGGGTTCTGCGGCATCGGCACCCCCCTCTCCTTTAAGGAGACCCTCGTCAAGGAGGGATATACGGTTGTCGCCTTCCGCGCCTTTCCGGATCATCACCCATACACCGCCAAGGACGTCGAGTCGCTGACGGCCTGGGCCAAGACGCAGGGCGCGCAAGGGTTGATCACCACGGAGAAGGATTTCGTCAAGCTGAAACCCTTTTTCGGCGATTTTCCGGTTCTTGCGTTGAAGGTGGAGCTTTTTATGGAAGATAATTTCGACCTCTTCCTGGCTGACCGGCTTGGGTCGTTTTTTTGAGTCTCCTGGCCGGTTGCTGTGTGTTTCCTCGCCGCCGGCGGCCACGACTGTGTTTTTTTTTACACAGGAGGCGGCCCTGTCATGTTGATGCCTTCCGAACTGGTCGCTTTTTAAGTCATTGATGTTGCGGGGTTGGCTGCGCAAGCAGGCTTCTGGCGGGAGAATGCCTTGGCTGTGGCGTGAATTTTGCAATAAGTTGATCGTCAGTTGCGGACTGCATCGCGCTGCGCGCGACACCGCCTTCTGTCAATTATCTCCAGGGGAAACGATCCGGACATGGAACTCTTTCAATATACCATTCGTAAAAAGATCAGCTTCGCGGGTATCGGCCTGCACTCTGGCCGGCCGGTCAATCTGACCATCAAGCCCGCCGCCGTGGATACCGGTATCCGGTTTGTCCGGCTTGACATCGGGGTTTCCTCCTCGGTGCCGGCCTTCATGAACAAGGTCGTTGATACCAGTCTCGCCACCACCATCGCCCAGGACGAGGCCGCTGTCTCCACCACCGAGCATCTGCTCGGGGCGCTGGCCGGGCTCGGCGTCGATAACGCGGTGGTCGAGCTTGACGGGGCCGAGGTGCCGATCATGGACGGCAGCGCCGGCCCGTTTGTCCATCTGTTGCAGAAGGTGCATCGTCGGCGTCAGAATGCGCCCAAGCGGGTGCTGAAGATCGTCAAGGAGATCGTCTGCCGCGACGGCGACAAGCTGATCAGGGTGCTTCCCCATGATGGCCTGAAGGTGACCTGTGAGATAGATTTCGCCCACGAGATGATCGGCCGGCAGACCTATACCATCGATGTCAATCCCAAGAGCTTTGCCCGCGAGATCGCTTCGGCCCGCACCTTCGGTTTCATGGACGAGGTGAAGAAGTTGAAGGCGCATGGCTATGCCCTGGGCGGCTCCCTTGATAATGCCGTGGTTGTCGATCAGCTTGGGGTGCTCAATAAGGACGGGCTCCGTTACGCCGATGAATTTGTCCGGCACAAGGTGCTCGACCTGATCGGCGATCTGGCCCTGCTCGGATGTCCGCTGATGGGGCATGTCATCGCCAGCAAGGCCGGGCATGCCCAGCATCTGCGGATGATGCAGGCCATCGCCACCAATCCGGACTGCTGGCGGTTTGTCCGTCTCGAGCAGGCGGCGGACAACACCGTGCTGGAGCGGGTCATCACCACCACCAAGGCCGCCGGCAACAAGATTCTGCCCTTTCTGGTCCCGCCGGCCGCGCCGTTCGTCGGAGGCACCTGCGCCGCCTGAAGCGGACCGGCTCGTTAGCATCACCGGGTTTTGTTCAATGCCATGGTCCTTTGGGCCATGGCATTTTTTTTGTGCAAATAGGTGGCAGAGAAGGCGGCGTGGCAATATAATGCGCCGATTGATAAGGAGAAATCCGCCGCAGGGGACAGCCGGTCTCGGTCTGTGCGTCCTCCCGGTCGGTTCATGAGCGTCGTTGCCGTCGAGGCGGGGCGGCGCGCGCAGGGTTTTGGCAGGAATAAGGAGAGAGTGATGGGTGTAACCGGGAAGATTGGTTTTGTCGGCGGCGGCCTGATGGCCGAGGCCTTGATCAAGGGGATTCTGCAGGCCAAACTCATCTCGGCGGACCGGGTGATGGCCGCCGATCCGTCCGGGGAACGTCGTGACCTCCTGCAGGCGCGTCATGGCATCAGGGTTTTCGACGATGCCCGGTTGATGGTTGGGGAATGCGACATCCTTCTGCTTGCCGTAAAGCCGCAGGTGATGGGGGCGGTGCTCGCCTCTCTGGCCACGGAGATCAACGGCGGCCATCTCGTTATCTCCATCGCCGCCGGGGTGACCATCGCCTTCATCGAAAAAAATCTTGCCGGGGTCGGCTGCCGGGTGATCCGGGTGATGCCGAACACCCCGGCCATCGTTCAGGAGGCTGCTTCCGCCCTGAGTGGTGGGAGCCTTGCAACGGCCGCCGACATGGAAACCGCGCAAGGCATCTTTGCCGCCATTGGGCAAAGCGTGGTGGTCGATGAGGCGTATCTGGATGCGGTTACGGGGTTGAGCGGCAGCGGCCCGGCCTATGTCTTTTCCTTCATCGAGGCGTTGATCGACGCGGGCGTCAAGGTCGGTCTGGCCCGGCCGGTTGCGCAGACGCTGGCCCTGCAGACCGTGTTGGGCTCCGTCAAGCTCGCCATGGAAACCGGCGACCATCCCGCGCAGTTGCGGGCCATGGTCACCTCGCCTGGCGGCACCACCATTGCCGGGTTGCATGTTCTGGAGCGGGCCGGCATGCAGGGGATGATCATGGACGCCGTCGAGGCGGCCACCGAGCGCTCCCGGCAGCTGGGGGCGGCAGGCAGCAAAGAGGATAAGAACTGAACCGCATGGCTATTCGCAAGGTCGGCATCGTCCTTAAAAAGGAATCGCCCGAGCCGGAACGCATCGGCAGGGAACTGGTGGAGTGGTTTGCCCGGCGGTCGGTGACCACGGTGGTCGATGTGATCGACGCCGATATGGACATGGTGGTCATCCTCGGCGGCGACGGCACCCTGCTGCATGTGGCCGATCAGGCCAGCCGCTACGGAATCCCGGTGGTGGGGGTCAACATGGGCGGTCTCGGTTTCTTGACCGAGGTGGCGGTTGACGAGCGCTATGAGGTGTTGGAGGCCATCCTGGCCGGTCCGGTGGCCATCGAGGAGCGCATGATGCTCAAGGCCCGGCTGCGGCGCGCGGGGGAGGCCACGCCCTGGCAGTATGTACTCAATGACGTGGTGATCAACAAGGGGAGCGTTGACCGGCTGGTCCGTCTCAGCGCCTGGGCCGATCAGGAGTATATTACCACCTACAAGGCGGACGGCCTGATATTCTCCGCCTCCACCGGTTCCACGGCCTATAACCTTTCCGCCGGCGGCCCGGTGGTTCATCCGGCCCTGCGGGCGATCCTGGTGACGCCGATCTGTCCCTTCATGCTGGAGAGCCGGCCGGTGCTGTTGCCGGCCACCATGCAACTCTGTACCAGGCTTGCCGGCAACGCCGGCGAGGTCAAGGTGATCGTCGACGGTCGTTTTGCCTGGGAGATGAAGAAGGATGATGCCCTGGAGGTTAAGGCGGCGGAAAAACCGCTCCGGCTGATCGGTTCACCCCGCAAAGGGTATTTTGAGATCCTGCGCAACAAGCTCAACTGGGGCGGCCGCACCGATGGGGCGGATGCCGGCGGTTGCTGCGGGGATGGGCCGGGGTAAAGGCCTGCGATCCGCCGCCTGGTCGGCGGCGCCGCGCATAAAAAAAGCGTTCTGCCGTGGTTGTCACGGTGAACGCTTTTTTTATGCGCGCTTGGGGCCGGTTTTATTCGTTGTCGCCCATGGCCTCAGCCAGGGTTTCGCGTTCCCGCTTCATGGCCTCGCGACCGGCGTTGATGGCGGCATTCAGGGCCTCCTTCTTGTCGTCAAGGTAGTGCTTCCCCTCGTCGAGGATGTCGGTTCCCCGGTTGATCAGCGCCCGTCCACGCTCGATCATCTCGCGGCCGCGCTCCGCCATTTTGGCGCCGCGTTCCTTCAGGTCGTCGGGGAGGTAGTCGGCCCGTTCACGGAGCTCCTCGCCGAATTCCATGAGTTTCTCACGGGTTTCCTTGCCGGAGCGGGGGGCAAGGAGAAGGGCCGCGGTTGCACCGAGGATGGCGCCGGAAAGAAAGAAAAAAGCGGAATTGGAATTACAGGAATCGTTATGCGGCATAAGCATTCTCCTATCGCGACCTGTTCGGTCTGGTAAAAAAGTACGTAAACGCCCTGATCCCGGCGCTTAGGGCGCCGACTTCGGTGATAATCGGGGCTGTTGATTCCCGGAGCATCTTGCTGGTGTGCAGGATGATATCCCCTGATTTTTCGAGGGAATTGAGAAATTCGTCGGTCTGGTCGAGCTTGTCGGCGGCGGTGGCGGAGAGTTCCTTGAATTCATTGGCCGCCGAGGTCAAGGCGGCGGAGAGCGGCCCGATCTCCCTGGCCATCGATTCCATGAGGGTGTCCGCCTGCTTGAGGGTCTGGCGGAGCTGCACGAGCAACGGAATCAGGAGGACGGCGATGCCGCCCAGGCTGACCGCCGAGATGAGGATGAAGATGTCAATGGGGGTTATCACGTTAGCAATTCCTCGCAGGGCTTGTGGTTTCGGTATGATCCATCATAGCAAAGTTCATGGGGGTCGGCAAGGAGGCTCTGGCAGGGGAGTGGATTCACTTGCGGCGGCCGCTATTTTTTCTGGATTCCGTATTTTTTCATCTTGTATTGCAGGAGGCTCTTGGTGATGCCGAGCCTTTCGGCGGCCCTGGCTTGCACGTGATCCACTTTTTCGAGGGCGGCGCAGATGGCCTTTCTCTCGATCGATTCAAGCAGGTCCGGGAGGCGGGTGTCGGTGTCCGCCAGTCGATCGAAATCGATATCGCCGGTGTTCCAGGCAGGGGGTTCGGCCGGGGTAGAGTCCGGTTGCACGTCCTTGGTTTCGATCCGGTCGTTGGAGCAGAGAACGGCGGCGCGTTCGATGGTGTTTTCGAGTTCCCTGATATTGCCTTCCCAGGGCAGGGTGGCAAGAAAGCGCCGCGCCTCGGAGGTGATGCTGAGGTCCGGGCGGCCCAGGTGCTTGGCGAATTTGGCGATAAAATGATCGGTCAGCGGCAGCAGGTCGTCCAGCCGTTCCCGCAGCGGCGGCAGATGGATATGCAGGACGTTGAGCCGGTAGTAGAGGTCTTCCCTGAAGTTGCCTTTGTCGACCTCTTCCTTGAGATCCTTGTTGGTTGCGGCCAGAATCCGCACGTCGACGGTGATCGGTTTGCTGCCGCCCACCCGGTCGAAGGTCTTTTCCTGAATGGCGCGGAGGAGTTTGGCTTGCAAGCTCATGGGCATGTCGCCCATCTCGTCGAGGAAGATGGTGCCGGTGTCCGCCAGTTCGAATCGGCCCTTGCGGAGGGCGACGGCGCCGGTGAAAGCGCCTTTCTCGTGGCCGAAGAGTTCGCTTTCGAGAAGCGCCTCGGGGAGGGCGGCGCAGTTGATCGAGATAAAGGGCGCGTTTTGGCGCGGGCTGTTGAAATGGATCGCCCGGGCGACAAGCTCCTTGCCGGTGCCGGATTCGCCGGTGATCAGCACCGAGGTGGTGGTGGGGGCAACCTTTTCGATCAGCCGGTATATCTCCAGGAGCCGCTTGTTGCGGCCGATCATGTTGGCGAAGCCGTACCGGGATTGGACTTCATCCCGCAGGCGAACATTCTCCCGCAGGAGCGAGTAGTGCTCCACCGCCTTGTTGATGTTGAGGAGCAGCTCGTCGTTGTTGAATGGCTTGGTCAGGTAGTTGAAGGCGCCGGCCTGCATGGCGGCGACCGCCGGTTCCACCTCGCCGAAGGCGGTGATCATGATCACCGGCAGGTCGGCGTTGTAGGATTTTATTTCCCGGAGAAGGGTCATGCCGTCCATCCCCGCCATGCGCATGTCGGTGATGACCAGTTCCAGGTCGGTGTTCTTGACGATTTTGAGGCCATCCTCGCCGCAGTTGGCGGTGAAGACCTCGAAGCCTTCCTCGCGCAACAGCTCGGTGAGGACGATCAGGTAATTCGGTTCGTCGTCAACTACCAGTATTGTATGCATGATTTCTTTCTAAATGCCGGACACGGGTACGATATGGGTTTGAGGGACTCTACATCACATACCATGATCGGTATGTTTTCGCAAAAGTTGCGGTGAAATTTTCTTTTTCATGACAAGTGTTTGTCGGGTGATCGGACGGTTCACTTGGTAAGCTTGCCGAGGATGGCGTTGATGCGGTCGAGTTTGGCGGCTATGGCGTCCACCGCCGCCACCAGTTCCCGCAAGTCTTCAATGGGTTTGAAAAAGATGTCCGAGGCGCCGTAGCGAAAGGCGTTCAGGGTGTTGTTGATGGTGATGTCGCCGGTGATCATCAGGACCTGGATCATGCCGTTGTAGTTTTTGATCTTCCGGAGCAGGGTGAGGCCGTCCATCTTCGGCATGACGATGTCGAGGAGCGCCACGTCGAATTGTTCATCCTCGATCATCTTGTAGGCCTTGAGGGGGTCGTCAACGGTGGTTGTCTCGTAGGCGGTGTCGGCGAAGAGCTTGCCCAGCTTGTGCAGGATGCTTCTTGAGTCGTCGACGATGAGGAGCTTGTATTGGCGTGTCTGCATTGGGGTATCCATCTGGTTGGTGTGATCGCGCCCAGTGACGCGGCGGCCGCATAGCACATTTTTTACATGGAGAAACGATCAGCGGCAAGCGGGTTCGTTGTCGCGTTGCATTTTAATGGCGGCCAGGAGCTCATAGGGGATCGGCGGCGCATTGGGCCGGCCGCCGATCTGCACATAGGGTTTGTCGTCGCCGTGAAAATCGCTGCCGCCGCTGAACAGGAGCCCCAGCTTGTCACCGAGGCGATGCAGGGTTTTTACGGTTTTGGCGGTATGGGTCGGGTAGTGGAGTTCAAGGCCGGCAAGGCCCATCCCTTTCAGGTCGGCGAGGATATGCGGGGTGGCCTTCAACTGCCGGTCGTTGGCGGTGGGGTGGGCGAGAAAGGCCAATCCCCCGGCCTCCCTGATCATGGTGATGGCTTCCGCCGCCTCCATGCGGTAGCATGGCGCATAGGCCGGAGCGCCCCGGCGGAGCAGTTTGGTGAAGGCCTGCTCCATGTTCTTGACGATTTTTTTTGCCACCAGCAGCCGGGCGATATGCGGTCTGCCCACCTGTCCGGGCGAGGGCGGAAGCTCCGCGATGTCGAGGGGGATTCCGATCTCGCGGAGTTTGGCGAAGATCTTCAGGTTGCGCTGGTGGCGGGCATGCTGCAACACCTGCAAACGCTGCTGGAGCCGGCTGTCCGCGTGGGCGAAGTCGTAACCCAGGATATGGAGGGGATGGCCGGCGTGGTCGGCACTTACCTCGACGCCGGTGATGACCTCCACGCCCATGGTCCGGCCGTGGGCCAGCGCCTCGTCGACGCCGGCGGTGGTGTCGTGATCGGTGAGGGCGATGGCCTGCAGGCCGGCCGTATGGGCCAGTGCAACGAGGGTTGCCGGGGAGTTGGTGCCGTCCGAGTAGGTGGAATGGGTGTGCAGGTCGATGGCGTGCATGTCTGCACTGTAGCGTGTTCCGGGACGGAGGGCAAGCGGGGGGACGGCGAATGCGGCTTGGGAAGTTTTTTCGGGTTTTATTCTCTCGGCATTATTAATATGATAGAACAATTGAAGATTATCCGTGGAGGCGGTGCTTGGGAATGAATGCCGGCACCGGTTTTCTGACGTTGCTCAACGCGTGGAGGGAATGAGGAATGGCGCAAATCGATGCCTTTTTTAAACTGATGAACGAGCAGGGCGCTTCCGACTTGCACATGGTTTCCGGTCAGCAGCCGGTGCTGCGGATTCGGGGCGAGATGGAGCGGGTCAAGTATAAGACCCTGGAAAACGATGATCTGAAGGCGATGCTCTATGAGATTGTCGCCGAGGACAAGGTCAAGCTGTTCGAGGAAACCGGGGACGTGGATTTCGGTTACGAGATCCCAGGTCTGGCCCGTTACCGCGGCAACCTCTTCATGCAGAAATACGGCATTGCCGCGGTTTTTCGCGAGATCCCGAGCACCATCCTTTCCTGTGAGCAGCTGGGGTTGCCCAAGGTGATCCGCAAGCTCGCGAGCCTGCCCAAGGGGTTGGTGCTGGTGACCGGTCCCACCGGCAGCGGCAAGTCGACGACATTGGCGGCGATCATCGACGAGGTCAACAAGACCCGCAAGGACCATATCCTCACCATCGAGGACCC
>DHYT01000216.1 GCA_002415465.1 Desulfobulbaceae bacterium UBA5123 | reverse complement strand
CGAGTACCAGCAGATCGTCCGCCAACTCGACGCAGCACAGGCCGCCTTGAAGGCCGAATTGATGGCCTGCCTGGGGGGGAAGGCATGAGCTGGAAGAAAAAGACCGGCAAGGAAGTCTCTATTGTTCGCTCTTCTGCGGCAGAATATCTCACCTTTGTCGCCGCAAGTGGCAGCGGCGGCGTGGAAGCCGTTTATGCCGACGAGAGCATCTGGCTGACACAGAAGATGATGGCCACGCTTTACGATGTGAATGTGCGCACGGTGAATGAACACCTGAAGAAAATCTTTGCCGATAGCGAGTTGCAGGAAGATTCAGTTATCCGGAAATTCCGGATAACTGCCGCCGACGGAAAGAGCTACAACACCCTGCACTACAAGCTCCCCGCCATCATCGCCGTGGGTTACAAGGTCAACTCCGAATGCGCCGTGCAGTTTCGCAAGTGGGCCACCACCATCATTGATGAGTACACCATCAAGGCCTATGTCATGGATGACGAGCGCATCAAGAGCGGCGGATCCATCCTGACCGAACAATACTTTGAAGAGCAGTTGCAGCGCGTCCGGGAGATTCGGCTCTCCGAGCGCAAGTTCTACCAGAAGATCACCGACATCTACGCCACCGCCATTGACTACGATGTAACGGCTCAGGCCACCAAGCGCTTTTTCGCCACCGTGCAGAACAAGCTGCACTGGGCCATTCACGGGCAGACGGCGGCGGAAGTCATTGTCAATCGCGCCGATGCTGAAAAACAGCACATGGGCCTGACCGCCTGGAAGGATGCCCCGCAAGGAAAAATCCAGAAATTCGACGTCAGTGTGGCCAAGAACTACCTGCCCGAAGATGAAATGGCGCAACTGGCCCGGCTGGTAAACGCCTATCTGGATGTGGCCGAGGATATGGCCCTGCGCAAGATGCCCATGACCATGCAGGACTGGGAAACCCGCTTGAACAAATTTATTGAAGCCACCGACCGCGAAATTTTGCAGGACGCGGGCAAGGTCACGGCGGAGATCGCCAAGGCCCATGCCGAAAGCGAGTTCGAGAAATACCGCATCGTGCAGGACCGGCTGTTTGAAAGCGACTTCGACCGGATGCTGAAACAGATCGAGGCCGTTCGGAAACCGGAGGATGGCGATGAATAACGGGACGGCCTCACGCGAAGGCGGGGACGGGTATCCAGGTTCGCCGAAAGTAAATATCCAACAAGCTGTTGGACAATTGGCCGGACAGTTCTCTTCGCAATTTGTGCAAGGGGCGCCTGCACTATTCCCAGGCTTTCAGCACGGGGGGCAATCATGACCGAGGCCACCCGCACCCTGCTGGAACAGCACTTCTACACCGCCTTTGCCGCGCCCGACGGCATCGCCAAGCTGCGCGAATTGATCCTGACCCTGGCCATGCAGGGCAAGCTGGTGGAACAGGATGCGAATGAACCGCCCGCCAGCGAACTGCTGAAAGAGATCGAGGCTGAAAAGCAGCGGCTCTCCTCTTCGTCATCCCCGCGCAGGCGGGGATCCAGAAAATCCAAGTCCCTGCCGCCGATCAAGCAGGAAGAGGTGCCTTATGATTTGCCACTAGGGTGGGAGTGGGTGAGACTTGGTGAAATAGGGCTAATCAACCCTCGCAATAATGCGGATGATTCAGCCAAGGCTGGTTTCGTCCCTATGCCTATGATCCCTGAAGGCTATTCCGAAAAACACCAACTTGAGGAACGCCCGTGGAGCGAGATTAAGAAAGGCTACACGCATTTTGCTGATGGTGATGTTGGCATGGCGAAGATTACGCCTTGTTTTGAAAATGCAAAATCCTGCGTGTTTTCCGGCTTACCCAATGGAATTGGAGCAGGCACAACGGAACTTCATATTTTTAGGAATGCGTTCAACTCGGTCGTCCCTAGGTTCCTTTTGTATTACCTGAAAAATCCGCATTATATTTCCAATGCCGTGCCCAGCATGACTGGCTCAGCAGGACAGAAGCGTGTGCCGACCCCTTATTTCGCCGAGCAATTATTTCCGCTTCCCCCACTCCCGGAACAATACCGCATCGTCGCTCGCATCGACCAGTTGATGGCCCTGTGCGACACGCTGGAACAGCAGATCGACGCCGCCACCAGCAAACAAACTGAACTGCTCAGCGCCGTGATGGCGCAGGTGTAGGGAACCAAACAACGAAAAAAGGGTTTAGAGGAAAGCCTCTAAACCCTTTGTAATTTCTGGTGCGCCCGGCACGATTCGAACGTGCGACCTGCGGATTCGTAGTCCGACACTCTATCCAGCTGAGCTACGGGCGCGTGCAAAGATGGCAGCTTTATACCTTATCTTTCCCCCTTCTTCAACAAGAATATCGCCCTTGCCTGGACGGCGGCCCGGCCGGGGCAAAGCCCCGACCCGCCTGAGAAGGGATATTTTTTTGCTTTTCAAAGCCGCTTGCATATACAATAAAAAATCAAATTAAGGGGTTACAGCCAAAAAAATTCCGGCTGAAGCCTGCCCCGCCCCCCCTATGAGACGGTTGCCGCCAAACGGCAAAGGAGTAACGCATGGACCCCGCCGCCCTGATTCCGACTCCGGACGCCATCCCGGTTGCCTGGGGATGGTTCCAGTTTCTGCTGATGCTGACCTTCGTGCTCCACCTGCTGCTGATGAACGCCATGCTCGGCGGGGCGATCATCGCCCTGACCACCCATACCCTCAACCCCGAGGGCTCGCCGGTGATCTGCCGGCAGATGGCGCATAAACTCACCTACCTGATCGCCTTCGCGGTCAACTTCGGGGTGGCGCCGCTTCTCTTCCTGCAGGTGCTCTACGGCCATTTCTTCTACACCAGCTCGGTGCTGATGGCCCGCCACTGGCTGACCATCATCGGCCTGCTGATCCTCGCCTACTACAGCGCCTACATCTATCATCTCAAGTACAAGGCGCTGGGGGCGGGCCGGGTGCGGGCTCTCTGGCTGGTGGTGACGCCGCTGCTGGTCATCGGCTTTCTCTTCACCAACAACATGACCATGATGCTCAACCCCGAGGTCTGGCCGCAATACTTCAAGCAACCCAACGGCACCCTCCTGAACCNNACCCTCTTCCCCCGCTACCTCCACTTCCTCGTCGCCTCGGTGGCCGTCGGCGGCCTTTTCATCGCCCTGCTCAACCGCTTCTCCGGCCCTGAAGACAACCCCGGCGCGGAACGCCGCGTCGCCACCGGCCTGAACTGGTACTGCGGCGCAACCGTCGTGCAACTGGGCGGCGGCGCCCTCTTTCTCCTCAGCCTGCCGGGGCATATCCGCCATCCCTTCCTGGGCGGTGAAACCCTGCCCACCGCCCTGCTTATCACGGGCGTCACCATCGCCCTTGCCGCCATCGCCCTCGGCCTGCTGCGCAAGCTCTGGCCCACCGTGGCCGCCGCGGTCGGCCTGGTGACGCTCATGGCCATCATCCGCGATCTGGTCCGGCGCTCCTATCTCGCCCCCTACTTCAAGCCCGCCGACCTGAC
>DHYT01000036.1:3772-7721 GCA_002415465.1 Desulfobulbaceae bacterium UBA5123 | reverse complement strand
TTGCCGGTGAGCATGGCCAGGTTGGCGATGGACTGCACGTTCTTGGTGCCGGCCACGTGCTGGGTGATCCCCAGGCAGTAGCAGATCACCGCCCGCCGCGCCCGGGCATAAAGGATGGCCGCTTTCCTGATCTCGGCCAGCGGGACGCCGGTGACCCGTTCCACCTCGGCAAGGTCGATCCTGTTCAGCATCTCCTGCAGGGCGGCAAAGTTCTCGGTGCGCATCTCGATGAACATCCGGTCGGCCAGGGATTCATCGAGGATGATCCGCATCATCCCGTTTAAGAGCGGGATGTCGGAGCCGGGGCGGATCTGCAGATGCACATCGGCAAGTTCGGCAAGCCTCGTCCGGCGCGGATCGATCACCAGCAGCTTGGCCCCCTTGTCCACCGCCGCCAGCATCCGCCGGGCGATCTGGGGATGCGCCTCGGTGGTGTTGGAGCCGGTGGCGAGGATCACCTCCGCCTCCTCGATCTCGTTGATGGCGTTGGTCATCGCCCCGGAGCCGAAGGTGGTGGCAAGACCTGCCACCGTGGGGGCGTGTCAGAGGCGGGCGCAGTGGTCGATGTTGTTGGTCTTCAAGACCGCGCGGGTGAATTTCTGGAGGAGGAAGTTTTCCTCGTTGGTGCACTTGGCCGAAGAGAGGACGCCGATCCCCTTGCCGCCGCTGGTGTCGCGGATGCGGGTCAGTTCCCTGGCGGTGAAATCCAGGGCTTCGTCCCAGGAAACCGGCGTCAGCTTGCCGTTCTTGCGCAGCAGCGGCTCGGTGAGCCGGTCGGGATGATGGATGAAGTCGTGCAGCTGCCACCCCTTGACGCAGAGGTTGTTGCGGGATACCGGATGGTTGCGGCTGGGCAGAGAACCGGTGACCCGGTCGTTTTCAATTTGCAGGTAGACCCCGCAGCCGCAGCCGCAGTAAACGCAGGTGGTGAGTATATGCTCCATGGCGGGTGAAACCTCCCTTGGGATGAGCAATGAAAAACGATTGTTTTTATCGTATAGCTAACGGCCGGGGTTGCGCAAGGAATTGGGGGCGTCGCGGCAAGAATTTTCAGAAGGGGTCAACAGCACAAAAAATCAAGGGGCTGGGGGTATTCTTGTTGAAGTAGCGGAGGGGGCTGTTTGGCTTGTTGGGCGGCGAATCTGGGGCGGAAGTAGCTTCGGCAAAACTGCGCCGGTTGCCGGGCCGCCCGTGAAAATAGTATGATGAGCATCGAGGCTCGACAGGCCTGTGTTCAAACATTCGATAAGCAGATGTTAACTTGCGCTCCGCGATGGTGGTGACCTGGGAGTCGTCGCACCGGGCAGGGGCTGGCCATGCCGTCGTCGGTGATGGCGGGGTTGCACGCAAACAGGGAGAATCATGGAAAACCACAAACTCGTTCTGCCCGGTCATCTCAACCAGTACGGCTTCCTGTTCGGCGGGGATTTGCTGAAGTGGGTGGATGAGTATGCCTGGATCGCCGCCACCCTGGAGTATCCCGATTGCAATTTTGTCACCGTCGGCATGGATCGGGTGGAATTCAAGAAGACGGTCAGGGAGGGGACGATCCTCAAGTTCATCGTCGAGAAAACCAGGGCCGGGAAGACATCCGTCCAGTATCTGGTGCATGTCTACCGTGGGGATCACAAGGCGATGAACGATCTGATCTTTTCCACCAGCGTCACCTTTGTCCGCGTTGATCAGGACGGGCGGAAGATCCCGTTGCCGCCCGCGTGATTGGCCTGCGCGCCAACGCATGCGGGCCGTGGCGGTCTATTCAAACGCCAGCGATGAGGCAGCGACCGGGCCGATCCTTTCCCAGTGAATGAAAAAGGTTTTATTGGCCCCCTGCAGGATGCAGCGGCTGATCTCATCCAGGGTGATGCCGTGCAGGACATACTTGCCGCCATCCGCGTAGGCGGCGATGAGCATGGTTCCCTCGTGCAGGCCGACCTGACGCTCGGCCGTGCCGTAATACTCTATGGAAATGGCCGCGGTAAGGTTGAGCAGCCCTTTTTTCTCCGAGTAGGCGTAAATCAACACGGTAGTTTGCCCCCTTTGGAAGTGACGCCTGTCTTGGCCATGCTTCATCCATTCCGGTTGCGGCACGGCCTGCGGGGCCGGTTCTCCCGAAAAAACATGGATCGTTTCGGATATTGTAACGCATTGGGGCGGTTGCGCCAAACGTGAGGGCATAATTATCTGGGCGGGGCGGCTGTTGCCGGCGGGTCGGAACTCATTTTTTTTCGAACTTGTAGCCGACCCCGTAGACGGAGTGGACAAGATCCGCGTGCGGGGCGATCTCGGCGATTTTCTTGCGAAGTTTCTTGATGTGTGAGTCGATGGTGCGGTCGCTGACGATGCGCTGCTCGGCATAGATGCAGCCCATGAGCTGTTCGCGGGAAAAGATGCGGCCGGGGTGCGCCGCCAGATACCCGAGCAGCTTGAACTCCACGGCGGTGAGCCCCAGATCGCGGCCGCCGATGGTCGCCTTGTAGCAGGGATCGTCCAGGTGCAGCACCGTTTCCTCCTGCGGCCGGGGCGCCGCGGCGATGGCGCGCCGCAGCACCGCCTTGACCCTGGCCACCACCTCACGGGGGCTGAAGGGCTTGCAGATATAGTCATCGGCCCCCAGCTCCAGGCCGAGGATCCGGTCGATCTCCTCCACCCTGGCGGTGAGGATGATCACCGGCACATTGGAGAAGGTGCGGAGTTCCTTGCAGATATCCATGCCGTCGCGGCCCGGCAGCATCAGGTCGAGAAGGATGAGATCAACGCGGTGTTGCCGCACCCAGGGCAGCACCTCCAGACCGGAGGTGAGGCAATGCGGCGCGAAGTTGGCCTGCTGCAGGTAGTCGTGGAGGAGGCTTGCCAGTTTTTGTTCGTCCTCGACGATGAGAATGACCTCGTTCATGTGGCCACCCCTGTCAGCGGCAGGGTGATCACAATCCCCAGGCCGCCCATCGGCGATGCTTCGGCGACGATGGCTCCCTCGTGGGCCTCGACGATGCTGCGGCAGATGGCGAGCCCCAGTCCGGCCCCCCCGAACTCACGGTTGCGGGATCGCTCCACCCGGTAAAAACGGGTAAAGATTTTTGTCAGTTCGCCGGCCGGCACTTCCGGTCCGCTGTCTCGGAAATTGATCCGTACGTTCTCCTTGTCCGCGTGCAGGGAGATTTCGAGCATCCCGTCGGGATCGGTATATTTGAGGCTGTTGTCGAGCAGATTGGCAAAGAGCTGGCGCAGCCGTTCCCGGTCTGCGAAAACCGTGGCCCCGGCGGTGGGCAGGGATGCCGTGGCAAGGGTAATTCCCGCCCGGTTGAGCTTGCCGCGGAAGGATTCAACGACCTGCCACAGGAGTGGCGGCAGATCCAGTGATTCCTTGCGATAGGTCTGGGCGCCGACATGGAAGAGGGAGAGCTGGTACAGGTCGTCGATGAGCCGGGAGATGTGCAGAACCTCGGCGTGCAGGGACGTAAGCGCCGCAGGCTCAGGGGGGCGGATGCCGTCTTGCAGCGCCTCGATCTCGCCGCGCAGAACGGCGAGCGGGGTTCGCAACTCGTGAGAGACGTCCGCCACCCATTGCCGGCGCGCCTTTTCGTTGTTGTCCAGGGCAAGGGCCAGGGCGTTGAAATTGAGGGCCAGTTGCCCCAGTTCGTCGGAGGCGGTGACCTCCACCCTGGTGGTGTAGTCGCCGCCGGCCAGGCGGTGGGTTCCCTCGGTAAGGGCCGCGATGGGCCGTACCATCCTGCCGGTGACAATCAGCGAGAAAAGGATCGAGAGCAAGAGGATGGCCCCGGCAATGAGCAGCATGGTCAGTTCCTGCTGTTTGACGAACTTGAGCTGGTGGGCTTCCGAGATCTCGTTGCGCGGCTGGTAGAGCAGGTAGCTGACCACCTTCCCCTCATGGGTGAGCGGGGCGGGCTGATCACCCTTCTTTTCACCGATGTTGCCGAAGATGGGCTCG
>DHYT01000036.1:0-3760 GCA_002415465.1 Desulfobulbaceae bacterium UBA5123 | reverse complement strand
TTTTCGATGGTGTTGACATACTGCAGAAATCCCCGGCCCAGATTCCATTGCATGATCAGAAACATGGAGATGACCGCCAGCATGGCGGCGGTGAGGATGGCGAGGAGGAGGCGTTGCTGGATTTTGATGCGCACGAAGATGTCCAAATGGTGGTGCTGCCGGTCAGGGATGGCTCGGAGCGCCGGCCCCTTGTGATGGCGGCTCCGCGATCATCCTGTTGCTGACGGTAGCATGCCGGCCCGGAAAAATCCAGATGGATGCGCGGGGTCGCGGCTGGAAAATCCGCCAAGGGATTGTTCCGCGCGGCTCTATTTTCTTATTTTTTCCATTTTTCTTTCACAATCGTCGCTTAGATTACGCCGCAAGTCCAAGGCGGGGGTGGTGAGGGCATCATCCACGCGCGTCGACAAAAAAATTTATCTTGAGGATACGCCAATGAAAAAGATTATTGTTCTTGCAAGCTGCATGCTGTTGTTGCCCATGGCTGTTATGGCCGGCACCAAGAAAGCCGACGACAACAAGGCCGCCGTTGCGGCATGCGCCGGCAAGGTAGCCGGTGACGCCGTGCAGATCGCCGGCAAGAAAGGCGCAATGGTTGACGCCACCTGCCAGGATGTGAAGGGTCAGCTTGTCGCAGTTGTCAATGCTCCTGCCGCAAAGTAATGCGCCGAGAGGCGTTGGCCTGACGGATTCTTCCGTCAAGCCAGGCTTGTTCTAGCCGACAACAAAAGACCCATCGGGCCTCTCCGCTTGCGGATGCCCGATGGGTCTTTTGCTTTTTGCGGCGCAACCGGCGTCGATGCGGCTGTCGGCCTNNGCCGAGCACCGAGCCTTCGCCCTGCTGCCGGCCGCCGGATGAGGGAGCGTTGGCGATGATCCGGTCGGCCATGCGGGAGAAGGGCAGGCTTTGCAGCCAGACCTTGCCGGAGCCGCGGAGGGTGGCCAAAAACAGCCCCTCGCCGCCCAGCACCATGCTCTTCAGGTTGCCGGCCCGGACGATATCGTAGTCGAGCGACGGTTGAAAGGCGACCAGGCAACCGGTATCGACCCGCAGCGTTTCGTTGCGCAGTTCCTTTTCGACGATGGTGCCGCCGGCATGGATGAACACCATCCCGTCCCCGCGAAGCTGCTCAAGGATAAATCCCTCGCCCCCGAAAAAACCCGTCCCCAGCCGCCGGGTGAAGGCGATGTCGAGCTGGGTGCCCAGGGCGGCGCAGAGAAAGGCGTCTTTCTGGCACAGCATTTCACCGCCCAGCAGCGAAAGGTCTAGGGGCAGGATGGTGCCTGGAAAAGGTGCGGCAAAGGCCACATGACTCTTGCCCTGGCCGCGATGGGTGAAATGGGTCATAAACAGCGATTCGCCGCTGATCACCCGCTTGCCGGCCTGCATCAGCTTGCCCAGAAAGCCGTCGTTGGCCGCAGAGCCGTCGCCCATCTTGACCTCAAAGTCGATCCCTTCTTCCATGTAGAGCATCGCCCCGGCCTCGGCGATCACCGTTTCGCCCGGATCAAGCTCCACCTCGACCAGCTGCATGTCATGGCCGATGATCCTGTAATCCACCTCGTGGCAGCGTCTGGACATCGTCATCCTCCCTTAATCAAAAAAAATTCTTCCGCAACCCGCCCGTCTTTGCGCGTCGTCGGTCTAGGGGCGCGATCGGCATCGGCAAAACAGACCGAGCGGTTGCGGCTTACGTGGTTGGGGGAGGGGCGCTGGTGTCGAGGTGCGGAGGCCCTCCGTTCTGTTCGGCGGCATCCGGTTCGGGGTGCCGGCATTCATTGCAGGCGATATCGTCGTGCGTCTGCTTGCCGATCAGTCGCCATTTGCCTTCCAGGATGGAATTGATGTTTCGTTTCCGGCAATCCTCGCAGACCCAAAATTCTGTCTCCGAGGATGCGTTGTCTTTGGTGATGTAGTGGTAGTGTTTCATCGTTCTCGATTTTTTGTTCCTCCGCGCCGCGCGGGTCAAGCATGGGGCTGCCGTCATGGCCTTGGCATGCGTGGATTCTGGCGAGCGGCACGGGAATAATGTCTGAGGATACTACGCTGATAGCAGGTCAACCAGGATCAAGTGGGAAGGAGCTCAATTTGCGGTGAATCGTTTGTTCGATCTCTGCTGACAACATAGGGTGGCAGGCATGGCAAGTCAAGGTGTATTCGACAATTTCAGCGGTCTGCCGGCCATGGTGACACCTAATGCCGCGGGCTTGCGAGGTTATCCCGCCGCCGGTTTTCGCGGCGGTCAGTCCTTTTGCCGCAACGCGCGGATATAGTCGCCGAATTTGGCGTCCTCGGTGGTGGTGTGGCTGATGAGCCACCGCACGAGGAAGGCAACGAAGGCGGCGGAATCGGTGGTGCCGCAATCGTAGCGGATTTTTTCGACGTTGAGTTCCTCGATAAGGCGGATGTGCTTGATGCGGTGTTCAACGAGGTGGGGATAGGCGCGGTATTCCATGATGTTTTCTTCGCTCTTGAAGTGGAAGACCGCATACTTGACCAGTTCGTCGATGAGGTTGGAGATGAAGCGCGGCTCGCTCTCCTTGGCGAAGAGCGTCTGCAGCCGCCGGATCAGCAGAAAGAAGTATTGGTGCTGGTGGTCGATGTCCTCGATGCCCAGGGCGTATTCATTTTTCCAGGCTGGGGAGGTGTTCATGGCGTTTCTCTCTGTTGAGTTTGTTTGGTGCGCGGCTCCTTGGCGCTGAACAGCTGGCACTCCATCCCGGAGCTTGCTCGCACCGCCACCGCCGGCAGTTGCAGGGATTTGAAGCCCATGGCCCGGCACCCGTAGGGCCGGGTGGGCTGATGGGTGATGAAGAAGTGGCGGCAGTGGAAGCAGTTGGGGGCCTTGGCGGCCGACTTGGCGTTGTCGGTCATGGCGTGTCCTTATTCCATGCGCAGGGTCTGGCGCAGTCCTTCGAGAAGTACGAATCTGCCCAGAGGCACGGTCTCGCAAGGGAGGCTGGCCACGAACAGCGGATTGTCGCAGAGGCCGCCCGAGAGGTAGAGCTTCTTGGGCGAGCGGGCGAAGCGGTAGGCGTTGACGGCGATGCCTTTCACGAAGCGGGCCACCGCCTCGGCCACCGGCACCCCGGCGATCACCGCGTCGAAGATGTGGCTCATCCCCAGCACCCCGCAGGTGATGGAGAAGGTGGTGGCCGGCACCGCAAGCCCCTGGTAGTCGAGATCGTAATATTTTTCCAGCAGTTCGATGGTGAAGCCCATGGAGGCGCCGCATTCGGCGTTCCAGCCCATGTCGGCGAGCTTTCCCCCCTCGTAGCGGACGAACTTGATATCCCGGCTGCCGCAGTCGAGGAGCAGGAAGGAGTCCTCGGTGATGAGCGCCTCGCCGCCCCGGGCGAGCGCGATCAGTTCGTTGACATAGCGGTCGGCAAAACGCTTGCCGTTGTGGCCGGTGGCCACGTCCACCCTGAGGTTGGTGGGCAGCGATTTGGTGGCGACGATCTCGGGCGGCCTCCCGGGCTTGCCGGTGTCGAGAAACTTGCAGTAGGAGGTGCCGAAGTCGCCCAGGATCATCGCGTCACCCCGGAGAGTTCGAGAAAGGCCTCGATCTTGGCCTTGGCGCTGCCGGTGGTGTGGACATCGATGTCCAGGTAGAGGGCATGGGGATGGCGACCGGCGAGATACCGGGCCAGGGCCGTCTTGGCGCAGAAAGACTGGGCGAAGAAGACGGTAGGCACCGCCGGGTTCATGTGCGCCTCCAGCCGGTCGGCGGCAGGGGTCTTGTTCTCCATGCAGCGG
>DHYT01000078.1 GCA_002415465.1 Desulfobulbaceae bacterium UBA5123 | reverse complement strand
GCCATGCTCCACGATATCGGCAAGGTGAAGGAGTTCTCCTTTGCCACCCATCCCTTTGACTATTCGGACGAGGGCCGCCTGATGGGCCACCTGACCCTGGGGGTGGAGATGGTTCAGAAACGGATCGACGCGGTCCTCCACTTCCCGCCGGCGCTCGCCGTCCGGCTCAAGCATCTGATCCTGAGCCACCACGGCCGCCATGAATTCGGCTCCCCGGCGGTGCCGATGATGCTGGAGGCCTTTGTCCTCAACTTCCTCGACGACCTCGACTCCAAGATCAACTATGTCAACCGGCTGAGCGATCAGGCCGGGCAGGACGACTACCGCTGGACCGACTACCAGCGGACCATGGAACGCTTTCTCTATGTCCGCACCCCCCCGGGCCGCCTGTCGGCCGGCCTGACTCCGGGGGCGGACAACGGCGAGCCGGAGATCGACCCCCGGCAGCGCAACCTCTGGGAACCATGAGCAGCGCCCAGCCCGTCCCCGCCATCATCAGCGGTCAGCCCAAGGCCGCAACGCTTCTGGCCCGTTCCGCCGGCAGCGACAAGATCGCCCATGCCTATCTCTTTCGCGGCCCGGACGGGGTCGGCAAGCGGGACGCGGCAATCGCCTTTGCCGCCCGGCTCAACTGCGACACCCTGGAAAACGGCGCCGCCTGCGGCCACTGCCCGACCTGCCGCAAGCTCTTTTCCGGCAACCACCCGGATTTCATCCACATCGAGCCGGACGGGGCGGCGATCAAGATCGGCCAGATCCGCGAGTTGAAAAAGGCCCTCTCCTTTCCGCCCCTCGAGGCGCGCCACCGGGTGGCGCTGCTCGCGGACGTGCACACCATGCGCCGCGAAGCGGCCAACAGCTTGCTCAAGACACTGGAAGAGCCGCCCGCCGACACCATCCTCATCCTCACCGGCGACGAGGCGGGGGGAATCCTGCCCACCATCCTCTCCCGCTGCCAGGTCATCCCCTTCTTCGCCCTGCCATACGGGCATGTCGCCGCAACCCTTGCCCGCGAGGAGGAGATCGGCGAGGATGAAGCGGCCGCCCTTGCCGCCGCCGCCGAAGGCAGCCTCGGCCGGGCCCGCATGCTCCACAAGAGCGGGCTGCTCGCCCAACGCCGGACGATTATCGAAACCCTGCTCAAGTATTCGGCCGCCGCCCCCAAGGGGGTTGAACCGCTCCTCAACCTGGCGGAGGAAAGCGGCGCCCTCAAGGAAACCCTGCCGGAGCTCTTCGACCTCCTCCGGCTCTGGCTCCGGGATCTGGTGATCACCGCAATCGGCGGCCCCGCCGCCCTGATCGGCAGCCGCGATCTGCAACCGCTCTCCGCTTCTGCCCTGCAGCGGTGGTCGCTGCCCGATCTCATCGAGCGATTCGACCTCCTCGCGGAGGCGGAAAAACAACTTTCCCGCAACTGCAACCGCGCCCTGGTCTGCGAAGTGCTTTTCTTTGCGCTCCTTTGATGGTATGTTGACCGTTTAATGAAGGCGGCTCACCGCAACGATTGCCCCAGACCAGCAAACCACCGGGTGAAAATGAACTCCCACAGCGAAGCACACAACCAATCCGGCGCCGGCCCGCAGGAAGCGACGGCGCAGGCCGAGATCTTTCATTATCAGATCCAGTCCCGGCCGGGCAGCCAGCTCCAGGCGGCCACGGCAGCCATCGCCGACATCAAGGCCAACGAACTGGTTATCATCAACACCGACCACGGCCCGGAAACGGTGACGGTCATCGGCGCCGGCTTCAAGTGGCCTGCGGAGCAGCAGCAAAAGAATATGCCGGCGGTCAAGATCCTCCGCCGCGCCAGCCAGGACGAGACTGAAAAATTCGCCCGCCTCCTCGAGCGGGAAGAGGAAGCCTTTACCATCTGCCAGAACCAGATCGCCCACCTCAATCTGGACATGAAACTGATCATGGTGGAGCGCTACTCCAACGGCAGCAAGATCATCTTTTATTTCACCGCCGAAAACCGGGTGGATTTCCGCGAACTGGTCAAGGAGCTGGTACAGGAATTCCGCACCCGGGTCGAGATGCGACAGATCGGCGTCCGCCACGAGACCAAGCTGATCGGCGGCCTTGGCTGCTGCGGCCGCGAGCTCTGCTGCGCGTCGTACATCACCAAGTTTGCGCCGGTGTCGATCAAGATGGCCAAGGAGCAGGACGTGCCCCTCAACCCGGCCAAGATATCCGGCATCTGCAACCGCCTCCTCTGCTGCCTGACCTACGAGTATGACTCATACCGGCAGATCAGGAAGATGATGCCGCGCCCCGGCAAAACCATCCAGCTGCATGATCAGACCGTCAAGGTCCTGCAATGCAACGTGCTGCAGGAAACCGTCACCGTCGCCCCCGCCAACGACCGGGACAAGGCGCAGGTGCTGACCCGCAGCGAGTGGGAACAGGCCAAGCCGACCCAACCACCACCCACGCCGAAACCGAAGAAAAACAAAAAATGAGTCTTTACATAACCACCCCGATATTTTACGTGAACGCACAGCCCCACCTGGGCCATGCCTATTCGGCGATCATCGCCGACACCGTCTGTCGCTACCACCGGCTGGCGGGCCACGCCGTCCGTTTCCAGACCGGCACAGACGAGCACGGCGAAAAGGTGGTGGAAGCGGCGGACAAGGCCGGGCTCGCCGTGAAGGAGTATGTCGACCTGATCAGCGCCCAGTTCCGCGACGCCTGGCCGGGGCTCGCCATCGCGCCGGACAACTTCATCCGCACCACCGATCCCGCCCACATCAAAACGGTGCAGGATATCCTGCAGAAGGTGTACGACCAGGGCGACATCTATTTCAGCGAGTACAGCGGCCTCTACTGCAAGGGATGCGAGCGGTTTCTCACCGAAAAGGAACTGGTCAGCGGCAACTGCCCCGACCATCTCACCCCGCCGCAACCGGTCACCGAACAGAACTATTTCTTCCGGATGAGCAAGTACCAGCAGTGGCTCATCGACCATATCGAGGCGAACCCGGAATTCATCACCCCGGAACGCTACCGGAACGAGGTGCTCTCCTTCCTCTCCGAGCCGCTGGAGGATCTCTGCATCTCGCGCCCCACCAGCCGTCTCACCTGGGGAATCAAGCTGCCCTTTGACGAGAAGTTCGTCACCTACGTCTGGTTCGACGCCCTGATCAACTACCTCACCGGCATCGGCTATCCCGACGCGCCCGGTTTTGCCGAACAGTGGGCAGGGGCCGAACACGTCATCGCCAAGGACATCCTCAAACCCCACGGCATCTTCTGGCCGACCATGCTGCAGGCCATGGGTCTCCCCGCCTACCGCAAGCTCCATGTGCACGGGTACTGGAACGTCAACGACACCAAGATGAGCAAGAGCATCGGCAACGTGGTGCGGCCGGGTGAGATGGTCGCGGCCTACGGGGCCGACACGGTGCGTTACTTCCTGCTCCGGGAGATGTCCTTCGGCCTCGACTCCTCGTTCAGCAACGAGGCGCTGGTGGCGCGGCAGAACTCCGACCTGGCCAACGACCTGGGCAACCTGTTCAGCCGTTCGCTGACCATGGTGGAGAAATTCGCCGCCGGCAAGACGCCCCGCCCCGGCAGCCCCTCGGCAAAGGATGCCGAACTGGCCGAGGCGGCGACCAAGATGGTGGCCGAATTTCAGGCCCAGATGGAACATTTCGCCTTTCATCGGGCCCTGCAGGCGGTGTGGGAGGTCATCGGCCGCGCCAACCGCTACATCGTCGAAAACGCCCCCTGGGAACTGGCCAAGGACCCGGCCGGCAGCGAGCGGCTGGCCACCGTGCTCTATCACCTGCTTGAGAGCCTGCGGCTGATCACCCTCTGCATCCAGCCGATCATGCCGGCCACCGCCGAAAAGATGGCGGCGGCCCTGGGGATCAGGTTGCCGGCCAACTTCACCGAACAAGGCCGCTGGGGGCTCCTGCCGGAAGGCGCCGCCATCAACCAGACCGCCGCCCTTTTCCCGCGCCTGGACAAGAAGGGCCAGGGAGAACCGGCGCCCGGCGGACAAAAAACCGCTCCCGAAGTCAAGAAGGGCAAACAAACCGCGCCCGCCGACGGCGGCAACGGGCTGATCGATTTCGCCGAATTCCAGAAGATCGACCTGCGGGTGGCCGAGGTGATCGCGGCGGAGCGGATCAAGAAATCGGACCGCCTCCTCAAGCTCACCGTCCTCGCCCCCGAGGAACGGACCATCGTCTCCGGCATCGCCGAGCACTACACCCCCGAGGAGATGGTGGGCAGGCAGGTGATCATCGTCGCCAACCTGAAACCGGCCAAACTGATGGGCATTGCCTCGCAGGGGATGGTGCTCGCGGCCAAGGACGGCAAGGCCCTGGTTCTTTCCGCGCTGAGCGGCGCCATGCCGCCGGGGAGCAAGGTATCATGACCCGGATCACCGCCGCCAAGGATTCCGCGCTCTTTTTCGCCGATCTCGAACAGCAGGCCAACCGCTACCCGGTGCGCAGCGTCAAGATCACCGCCAAGGACCGGTCGCTGCTCGGCCTCTTCCTGATGCACGCCGATGCCGAATCCACCGAGGTGGAGGCGGCCCTGACCCGCCTTGCCGGCTCCTTCAACGGCAAGAACGGCGTCGACGCCGCCAGCGCCGCCGACGCCGCCATGCCCGGACCGAGCCAGCTCAAGAAGATCCTCCGCGCCGAACTGGACCGGGTGCAGCTGACCCGGCTGCCCTGCTCCATGATCCTGCTGGCCGCGGGCAAGGAGGCCGCGCCGACGCAGATCACCGAGGCGATCAAGGAATGTCTTCACCACGTGGACATCCTGGTGAGGCACAGCAACCACGAATTCGCGGCCATCCTGCCCGGCACCAACCTCGGCAAGGCGATCCTGCGGGCCAAGACCATCCGCAACGCCGCCATGGCCGCCGGCATCGAGACCCGCATGGGCATCGCGCTCTGTTACGCCAACGACCGCTTCTCCCCGGACAACCTCCTTGCCCAGGCCGAGGCGGAACTTGCCCGCACCCGTCAACCGGGCGCGGAACCAATCTGTCATGTTTCCGGGATTCGGGCGGAAGACGCCTGTCAGGTTTCCGTGGAGGAACGTGCGCAACTTTTCGGTTTTCTGGTAAAGGACACCAACTGACATGAACAAGAGAGCAGAGACCAAACCGACAATCATCTGTATCAGCAGCGGCAAGGGCGGCGTCGGCAAGACCTCGTTTTCCGTGAACATGGCCGCGGCCCTGTCTCAACGGGGCAAGCAAGTGCTGCTCATCGACGGCGACCTGGGGCTGGCCAACGTCGACGTGGTGCTGGGGATCAATGTCCGCCACAACCTGCGGGAAACCATCGAGGAGGGCAGGGACCCGGCCGGCATCCTGGTGGAGGTGGCCCCCGGCTTTTTTGTGCTGCCGGCAAGCTCCGGGGTGCCGGAGATGGCCAACCTCTCCTACGAGGAACAGATCTTCCTCACCAACACCCTTGAGGAGATGATCGGCCGCTTCGATTACGTGCTCATCGACACCGCCGCCGGCATCGGCGACTCGGTCCTCTGGTTCAACAACTGGGCGCGGACCAACATCGTGGTGCTGTCGCCGGACCCGACCTCGATGACCGACGCCTACGCCCTGATGAAGGTGCTCAACGCCCGATACGACCGCAAGGAATTCCACCTGATGGTGAACAGCGCCCAGACCAAGAAGGAAGGCGAATCGGTGTTCAACAACATGAGCCTGGTGCTCCAGAATTTCCTGAAAATCACCCCGAGCCAGCTCGGCATCATGCCCCTGGACAGCCATGTCGCCAAGGCCATCCGAACCCAGAAACCGTTTTTCCTTACCTTTCCGGACAGCAAGGCCAGCAAGGCCATCTCCCAGATGGCCTCTGCCCTGATCGCGATGTAACGGCCCGCCTTTTTTGACCCCATCGGCACGCGTCCGCCTGCCGTGAATTTTATAAGAACGAGGAACACCATGTTTGTCATCGGTAACTTTATCGGCGCACTCGCCACCCTGATCGATTTCGTACTCACCGCCTATATGTGGATCATCATCGGCCGCGCCCTGATCTCCTGGGTGAATCCCGACCCGTACAACCCCATCGTCAGATTCCTGCGCGAGGTGACCGACCCCGTTTTACGCCGCATCAACCGCTTCGTGCCGCTGGCCGCCGGCGGCATCGATTTCTCGCCGATGCTGCTCATCGCCGCCATCATCTTCCTGCGCGGCTTTTTGGTGCCAACCCTGCAACGGTTTGCCATGAGCCTCGGCTAAGCAGCGAAACCGCCTCCGGCATAACATCCGGCAAACAACAACCACGGCAAGGAGCCGACCATGCCCCTGACCCCGCAAGAGATCCAAACCCAGGAATTCCATGTTCGTTTTCGTGGCTTTGACGTCGAGGAGGTCGACGGCTTTCTGGAAAAGGTCGCCGGCGAAGTTCTCACCCTCATCGAGCAGAACAACAACCTCACCGAACAGGTGGAGTCCCTGACCAGGGAGATGGCCGATTACCAGAGCAAGGGGAAGGCCTTCCAGCACGCCATTCTTTCCGCCCAGCAGATCGCCGACGACCTCCTGGAGAAGAGCAGGAACGAGGCGGAGCAGCTGCTTGCCGACGCCCACGGCGAGGCCGACGAGATCAGGGAGGCCGCAAACTCCGAGGTTGCCGCCCTGGAACGCGAGGTAGACCGCCTGGAGAATCTGCGGGCGGAGATCAAGAGCGAACTGCAACGGATGCTGCACGGCTATCTCGGCATGGTCGAAGCGCCGCCGGCCGCCCCGGACCGCGCCGAAACCGGGCCGCCCCGGCAGCAGCCGGCGCCGGCCCGCAAGGAAGCGGCGCCGGATGACGACCTCTCGGATCTCTACCAGAAGATCGACCTGCCGGCCGGCAACCTCGACACCCTTGCCGCCGCCGAATCCGCCTTCGCCGACAAGGCCGCGCGGGGGCCGCGTGAACCGCTGGTCGGCGATGACGACGATGCGCCCTATGCCGGCATCCCCGACCTGGACGGCGAGGTTGTTTTCAGCCTGGAAGACCCCCTGGACGCCAACGAGCCCTCGGTTAACTTTGAGGACCTGACCGCCAAGGGCGACAGATAACCCCGGCGGGCATGGAATATCTCACGGAAGGGCCTGACGGCGCGCCGCTTCTCACCGTTTACGTGCAGCCCAAGGCGTCGCAGAACAAGATCGCAGGCCTCCACGGCGAGGCGGTCAAGCTGATGATCACCGCCCCGCCGGTGGACGGCCAGGCCAACAAGGCGGTACTCAACTTTATCGCCAAATCCTTCCGCCTCCCCAAATCGCAGGTAACCCTGCACAGCGGCCACCAGAGCCGCACCAAACGGCTGCGACTTGAAGGCATCACCCTTGCGGAAGCACAAGCCCTCCTCGACAAGATGCCTGCCTAGCTTTTTCGCCTATTGCCGTGCCATTGCGACAGATCCGCAATCAAACCGTAAAAATATCCTTTCCACTACGCTAATGCCCTCCAAGACCACACCTTGTTTTCTACCTGCATACAAGAATATACGTTTCTCGCTTGACGGCCCCCCGGCGATATGTAATTATGTATTTTCAAGGTTCAACTACATAAATACATATAATGATTATTCCACGAACAATAACGCCATACGCCGCCGAAGCTTTTGCTGCCTATCCGGTGGTGACCATTACCGGCCCCCGCCAGTCCGGGAAAACTACGCTGGCAAGGGAGACTTTTACCGACAAGCCCTACGTCAACCTGGAAAACCCGATCACTCGGCAATTTGCCCAGGATGACCCGGTGGCCTTTCTCAATCAATATCCGGACGGGGCCGTTCTCGACGAGATCCAACGGGTTCCGGCCTTGCTTTCCCATATTCAGGTCATTGTTGATGAAAAAGGGCAAAACTCGCTGTTTGTCCTGACCGGTTCACACCAGTTTGAATTGATGCGGGAGGTAAGCCAGTCGCTGGCCGGACGCACGGCACTCTTGAAACTCCTGCCTTTCAGCATCGCCGAACTTGTGCCGCATTTTCCCCTGCGCCTGGACGAAATCCTGTTCAAAGGGTTTTATCCAAGGATTTACGACCAGAACCTTTCACCGCAACACGCCTACGGCGACTATTTCGAAACCTACATGGAACGCGATCTTCGGCAACTTATCAATATCAAAAACATCAGCCTCTTCCAGCGCTTCGTGAAACTCTGCGCCGGTCGCTGCGGGCAACTCCTCAACCTCAACAACCTTGCCAACGACACCGGAATATCGCAAACCACGGCAAGAGAATGGGTAACCGTTCTCGAAGCTAGTTACATCGTCTTTCTGCTGCAACCGTATCACGCCAACATCGGTAAACGGCTGATCAAATCACCCAAGCTCTATTTTTATGATGTGGGGCTTGCTGCCTGGCTTTGCGGGATTGAGGAAGAAAAACAACTGACAACGCATCCGTTGCGGGGAAACCTGTTTGAAAACATGGCGGTCATCGACGCTCTCAAATACCGCTACAACCAAGGCAAGCGAAACAACCTCTATTTTTACCGAGACAGCAACGGCAACGAAATCGACCTGTTATACAGCCGCGGCCAGGATTTGCTGCCTATAGAGATCAAATCCGGCCAGACCATCACCCCGGCCTATTTCAAGGGCCTTGGAAAATTCAAAACAATTTTTGCCGAGCAGATGCCATGGCCAAGCCTTCTCATCTATGGAGGCGAAACCGAACAACACCGGCAGGAAACCAAGGTGCTGAATATCTTTTCCCTCTCCCGGCAACTGGCAGAGGTTGAAGGGGATTCTTAAAAAAAAAATCAAAAATTCTTGATACAAACTCCATTGAGGCCGCCGTTGACGTTAAAAGAACAACTGACCTTTTCAAACCACATAAAATTATTTGGAATTATCTTCCAAGAAGACCTCACGAATAACAAGTTATGGGAGTAATGAAAAGTCAACCAACACACCCTGAAAATATCTTAAGGGAAGATTATCTACAGCCATTGTCCATCACCATCCAGGAGATGTCCGTTGTTCTTGGGGGTTTGCGAAAGACCTTCTCAAAAATCATTAATGACCGGGGAGCGGCGACACCGGACATGGCCTTGCGGCTCTCCAGGACATTTGACACCACGCCCGAACTGTGGATGAACCTCCAGAAAAATTATGATTTGTGGCATGCCGCCCACGACTCCACGGCCTGGAAGCAGGTCAAACCTGTTTTCCACTCCCTATCGAACTCTCCCGCCCCCGCCAATACGCCTTGAGATTTACCCTTGGCTCGATTACCATGACGCCATTATCAATAAATGGCGCAAACACTGTTATTTCAGGCAATCGAGTCCCCAATGGCAACCACCAGAATCGGTATCCTTTCCGACACCCATCTCGACGCGGTTACCGACTATTTTCAAAAAGTGACCCAGGCCTGCTTTGCCGATGTGTCGATGATCCTCCATGCCGGCGACCTCACCAGCCTGGCGGTGCTTGATGTCTTCAAGGGTAAGGAGGTCCATGCCGTGCACGGCAACATGTGCGCGCAGCAGACCTGCCAGGCCCTGCCCACCCACAAGACCATCGCCGTGCACGGCTTCACCATCGGCCTGGTGCACCGGGTGGGCAACTCCTACGACTTCGAAGACCGCCTCATCGAGCTCTTTCCGGAAGCAGACTGCATCGTCTACGGCCACACCCATCATCCGGCCTGCCACCGGATCGGTCAAACCCTCTACATGAACCCCGGCAGCTTCTTCTCCACCGGTCGTTACGGCGCGCCGCCCACCTATGGGCTGCTGGAGATCGACGGCAAGGCGATGCGCGGCTCGATTCATCAGGTGAAGCCATGAGCAAAACCCTCTGGACACCGTGGCGGATGGGCTACGTGGAAGGCAGGGAGGGGCGCAAGCCCGGCTGCCTGTTCTGCCTCGACGGCGACAAAACCCACGACCGGGAAGAGCTACTGCTCTACCGCGACGCAACGGTTTCGGTGCTGCTGAACCGTTTCCCCTATGCCAACGGCCATCTGCTGGTGGCCCCGGCCCGGCACCTGGCGGATATCACCGATCTTGACGAAAAAGAACTCGCCGCGCTCATGCGGATTGTGCAAAAAAGTGTTACCATTCTCCGCGCGCATCTGGCCCCGCACGGCTTCAACATCGGCCTCAATCTCGGCGCGACCGCCGGTGCCGGCATCGCCGCCCATCTCCACTGGCACATCGTGCCCCGCTGGGATGGCGACCACAACTTCATGACCGTGCTGGCCGAGGTGCGCACCGTTCCCGAACATATCGACAACACCTTTGCCCGGCTGTTGCCTGATTTTCAGAACATCGCCGACAAATAAAGACTGCCAACAGTAGAGAAGATGACCAAACCGCCCGCCAAATTGACGCCGATGATGCAGCAGTACCTTGAGATCAAGGCGCAGCATGCGGACGCCATCCTCTTCTACCGGCTCGGCGATTTCTACGAGATGTTCTTCGAGGATGCCGAAATCGCCTCGAAAACCCTCGGCATCACCCTCACCTCCCGCAGCGCCAAGGACGACGACAACCGGGTGCCGCTCTGCGGGGTTCCCTACCATGCCGCAAGCTCCTACCTCGCCAAGCTGATCAAGGCGGGCTTCAAGGTGGCGGTCTGCGAACAGGTGGAAGACCCCAAGGAGGCCAAGGGGGTGGTCAAACGCAAGGTGGTGCGGGTGGTGACGCCGGGGCTGGTCACCGACGAACAGCTGCTCGACGACAAGGAGAACCGCTACCTCGCCGCCATCTGCGGCAAGGGCAAGCTCTGGGGCTTAAGCCTCCTCGACCTCTCCACCGGCGAGTTTCTGGTCACCGAACGCGACGACCTTGCCGGCCTGCTCGACGAACTGGGCCGGATGCAGCCCTCCGAGGTGCTGCTGCCGGCCGCCGACAACCGGGAGACGCCATCCCCGCTCACGGAAGAGCTCAAGATGATCGTCCCGCACAGCTGTCTCACCGAGCGGCCCGAAGGGGATTTTTATCCGGAAGCCGCCCGCCAGACCCTGTTGGACCATTTCCGGGTCGCCAACCTCGCGGGCTACGGCTGCGAAGGGTTGAAGGCCGGCATCGCCGCCGCCGGCAGCCTGCTTCTCTACCTGCAGGAAACCCAGAAAACCGACCTTGCCCACATCGAGCGGCTCACCCCCATCGAGCTTGAGAACGTCCTGCTGATGGACGACTCCTCCCGCCGCAACCTGGAACTCACCCAGACCATCGTCGGCGGCAAGCGGGAAGGATCGCTGCTGGCCACCCTCGACCACACCGCAACCCCCATGGGCGCGAGGCTTCTGCGCAAGAACATCCTCTTTCCGCTCCAGGATGTGGCGGCCATCAACCAGCGGCTGGACACCGTCGAACAGCTCTACCTCGACCGGGGCCTCTGCGAAAACCTGCGGGAGCTCCTCGGCCGGGTCTACGACCTGGAGCGCCTCAACGGCCGCGTGGTGCTGGGCAGCGGCAACGCCCGCGATCTCTCCGCGCTCAGGGCCTCGCTAACGCAGCTGCCGCAGCTCAAGGGGCAACTGGCCGGCGCCACCGGCCTTCTGGCCGAGATCCGCGACGATCTCGACCCCATGGCCGAACTGCGGCAACTGCTCGAAGCCGCCATCCGCGACGACGCGCCCATCACCCTGCGGGAGGGCGGCCTGATCAAGCCGGGCTTTAACGCCGAGCTCGACGAACTCGTCGCCATCCTCCGCGACGGCAAGGCGATGATCCTGGGGTTGGAAGCGCGGGAACGGGAGCGGACCGGGATCGCCAAGCTCAAGATCGGCTTCAACCGGGTCTTCGGCTACTATTTCGAATTGAGTCGGGCGCAGAGCGACAACGTCCCGGACGATTACATCCGCAAGCAGACCCTGGCCAACGCCGAGCGCTTCATCACCCCGGAGCTGAAGGAGTTTGAAGACAAGGTGACCGGCGCCCAGGAACGAAGACTGGCCCTGGAATACAAACTCTTTATCGAGATCCGCGCCCAGGCGGCCGCGCAGAGCTCGCGCATCCTGCAGGCGGCAGCCCTCATCGCCCGGATCGACTTCTTCTGCGCCCTGGCCGAGACGGCGCGCAGGTATCACTACACCCGCCCCACGGTCAACGCCGGCGAGACGATCAGCATCAGCGAGGGGCGGCATCCGGTGATCGAACGTTCGCTCCCCGCCGGCCGCTTCGTGCCCAACGACATCCATCTCGACCAGACCGCTCACGAGGTGCTGATCATCACCGGCCCCAACATGGCCGGCAAATCCACGGTGCTCCGGCAGACCGCGCTGATTACCCTGATGGCGCAGATGGGCTCCTTCGTGCCCGCCGCCAGCGCCGAGATCGGGGTGGTGGACCGCATCTTCACCAGGGTCGGGGCCATGGACAACCTCCGCCGGGGCCAGTCCACCTTCATGGTGGAGATGAACGAGACNNACCTTCGACGGCCTCTCCATCGCCTGGGCGGTGGCCGAGGATCTGGTCAACAAGAACGGCCGCGGGGTAAAGACCATCTTCGCCACCCACTACCACGAACTCACCGATCTCGCCCGCACCAACGATCGGGTGCAAAACTTCAACATCGCGGTGCGGGAGTGGAACGACACCATCATCTTCCTGCACAAGCTGATGCCGGGCGGCACCAACCGCAGCTACGGCATCCAGGTGGCGGCGCTGGCCGGGGTGCCGGCCGGAGTGGTGGCGCGGGCCAAGGAATTGTTGCATAATATCGAAAAGGGCGAGTTCACCAGCACCGGTGAGCCCCGGATCGCCACCGGCGGCGGCAGGCAAAAGACGCAGCCCAACCAGCTCTCCCTGTTCAGCGGCGGCAGCGACCGCCTTGGCGAGCGACTGCGGGCGGTGCAGCCGGACCGGCTTTCCCCCCTGGACGCCCTCAACCTTCTCTACGAACTGAAAAAACTGACCGATGAATAACCCCCGCACCCTCTCCGGATTCCTGTCCCGACTGGCCGCCGTGGCGGCAATCGTCCTCGTGGCTGCACTGGCGACGCCCGCCCATGCGGCAAAGGTCAAGAAGATCGACGACCAGCATAAAGCCAAGAAGGTCAACCACCAGCTTAAGGCCAAGAAGG
>DHYT01000225.1 GCA_002415465.1 Desulfobulbaceae bacterium UBA5123 | reverse complement strand
CTACGACCGCGAGATCTTCCAGCGCATGTACCGGGATATCGCCCCGCATGACCCCGACGAGATCATGCGGGACGAATGGCTCAACGCCAGGGGCGCCATCGCCCGTTTCGACCGCTCGGCCATCGAAATCCGGGTGCTGGACGTGCAGGAGTGCCCCCGCGCCGATCTCGCCATCGCCGCCCTGGTCTTCGCCGCCCTCAAATTCCTTGTCGAGGAAGGCTGGGCCGACTATCCCGAACAGCAACGCTGGCCGGTGGCGCCGTTGGCCAAGATCTTCCGCGACACGGTGCGGGAAGGCGAGCAGGCGGCGCTCACCGACCCCGGCTATCTGCGCCTCTTCGACTGCCGGCAGACACCCCCCCTTACCGCCAGCGATCTCTGGCTCCATATCCTGGCCCAGCTGCAGGCGGCCGGCCGGGCCCCGGCGGACTTTGCGCCGGAACTGCGGGTCATCCTCGAACAGGGCCCGCTGGCGCGCCGCATCCGCAGCCGACTCGGCGATAACTGCAGCCGGCCGGCCGTTGCCGACCTCTACCGCGAACTCGCAGACTGCCTGGCGCAGGGGAGATTGTTTCTTGCCTGAGCCGGACCACGCCCTGATCATCACCTGCGAGCACGCCACCAACCATATCCCCCGCCGCTATTCGCTCCTCTTCGGCGACCTGACCATGCCCCTCATGGATCACAGCGCCTTTGACATCGGCGCCGCCGGACTGGCTCGCCTCCTTGCCGCCCGTTTTGCCGCCCCCTGTTTCGAAGCGGATGTCTCGCGGCTGCTGGTGGACTGCAACCGCTCAACGGGCCACCGCGGCCTGTTCTGCCCCCGCCTGGAAGCGGACGAACGTGACGACCTCTATCGCCGCCATTACCTGCCCTATCGGCGGCAGGTAATGGCGGCGATAGAGGCGGCGGTCGGCAACGGCCGCCCCGTCCTGCACCTCTCCATCCACACCTTCACCCCATGCCTCAACGGCGTGGTGCGCCGCGCCGACATCGGCTTTCTCTACGATCCCCGCCGCCAGGAGGAAAAAGCCTTCTGCCGCCGATGGCTTTCCACCCTCAAGCGGATACAGCCGTCGCTGCGGTTGCGGCGCAACTCCCCCTATCGCGGGATTGCCGACGGCTTTACCACCGCGCTGCGGAAAACCCTGCCGCCGGAAGACTATCTCGGAATCGAACTGGAGGTGAATCAACGCTTTGTTGACGACAACGCGCATGTGTGGGCGGAGTTAAGACAGACAATCGCCGCCAGCCTGGCGGCAACGATCTCGGGTGATGGCACGCGGGGGGGGAAAGGTGCTGATCAGGAGGGGGTTGGCGCGTCAGCGGGCGGCGTCGGCGGCAGAACCAGCCCGTAGGCCGCGCCCAGCCGGCGGACAAGCTCCAGGAAATGATGGGGCAGCGGCATCTCGCGCGCTTCGAGAAGCAGCCCCAGCTCGTTGGCGCGGGTCAGGAATGCGGTGCTTTCATCAAGCCCCTCCCGTGAATCACAGAGGAACTGCATGCGCAAGGCATCGGTGAGGGGGATGAGCAGTTTGGGCAGGCGGGCGGGGAAATCGGCGAGCGTCTGCTCGATAACGGCGCGGTTCTCCGCCATGAATGTCGCGTAGAGAGGATCGGGGTTGACCACCCCGAAGAGGTCGTTCAAGACCGCCGCCGCCAGCCGGCCGGCATCCATGCGCCGATCCGGATAGGTGGCGGCGACATGCTCCTTCAACTCCTTGAAAAGGATCATCCGCACCACCTCCACCGCCTCGCGAAGGATGGGAAGGAGCTTGCTGTCAAACCCTTTCGGTGCTTCCTGTTCGCCGTTCATCGCCTGCAACCCTGCCGTATCCATTTCTGTTCAACAAACCCGGAACACCTTCTTACCATCTTTGCGCGCCTCGCGCACCTTTTCCAACCGCGCCAGGGCGGACAACTCGCGCTCCAGGTCCGCCGCCGGCAGCGCGAGCCCGGCGGCCAGTTCGTCAAAGGCGACGCCGTCGCGGTCGCCGAGCGCGGTCATGATCCGCCGTTGCCGGGGGGTCAGGATACCACGCTGGATCGCCGTGTTGCAAACCCCGGAGGGCGACAGCACGTCCATAAAACAATCCCGGCACAAAAATTGGCCGTTATGGGCGGTTTCCTTGCCCAGAGCCATCAACTTGCCACACCGTTCACACTGCATACCCTCTCCCCCCTGAGCAATCATCGCGGCACCCTGCCGAGAATCGTAACTTTACCCGGTTTGCCAGCGACGGCAAGCAGCTTTTTGCACAATCAGGACTTTACGGAAAAGATAATGCCATAATTAACGATAAACTTAACAATTCGATGTTGCACCACGCCATGTTTTACGCTAAGATTCCCGCTTAACATAGCCTAGGCTTTTGCCTAGACAAAAGCCAACACCCTAAGCGCCGCGCGCTCTTCCAAGAGACGGCAACAAGTACCGCCCGACTGCTTGTGCAAACACTTTCTCGGAGAACGACCAGATGGCTGCACAACCCACCTACGATGAACTGCGGCAGCGGCTGATGCAACTGGAGCGGGAGGCGGTCGTCCGCCAGGAGGCCCTGGCAGCCCTCACCGACGACGTCAACCGTTACAGCTCCCTGGTGGACGAGGCGCACGACCTGATCCACAGCGTCGGCCCGGACGGCTCCTTCCTCTATGCCAACCGGGCCTGGCGGCAGACGCTGGGCTACGACGACGATGAACTGACAAGGCTGTCGTTGATGGATATCGTCGACGACAGCTGCCGCGACAGTTGCCGCGCCATCTTCGCGCGCATGCTGAAAGGCGAGCAACTCGATCGCAACGAAACCACCTTTGTCGCCAAGGACGGCCGCCGCATCCTGGTCGAGGGCCGATGCAGCACCAAGTTCAAGGATGGCAAGGCCGTCGCCATGATCGGCTTCTTCCGGGACATCACCGAACGGACCAAAAACGAACAGGCCCTGCGGGAAAGCGAAAAACGCTACCGCGATCTCTTTGAAAACGCCCATGACCTGATCCAGATCGTCCAGCCCGACGGCGCCCTCCTCTATGTCAACCGCGCCTGGCGGCAAACCTTCGGCTACCGCAAGGAAGAAATCAGAAACCTCTCGATCTTCGACCTCATCGCCCCCGATTGCCAGCAGCACTGCCAACAGACCTTCAAACGGGTGCTGGCCGAAGAGAAGGTCAACTACATCGACACCTCCTTCATCGCCAAGGACCGTCGGACGATCCTCATCGAGGGCAACGCGATCTGCAAATTCCAGGACGGGGCCCCGCTCTACACCCAGTGCATCTTCCGCGATGTCACCGACAAGCGCAAGATGGAAGCGGAGCTGCTGAAGGCCCAGAAACTGGAATCGGTGGGGGTCTTCGCCGGCGGCATCGCCCACGACT
>DHYT01000101.1 GCA_002415465.1 Desulfobulbaceae bacterium UBA5123 | reverse complement strand
CTTAGTTTTTCTACAAACTCGTTGCGTGTAGGTAAATTAACTTTAAGCTAATTTACTCCTTGTGGCGGGCGTTGCTTTCTGCTAATGTGTTGGCATGTACAAAATAACTTTCAGTAAAAATGCCGACAAGGCCCTTCGTCGAATGCCGCGAAATTTGGCACTAAATATCGCGAAGAAAATTAGACAGTTAGCCGAATCACCTCACGGGATGCGTAATGTTAAAAAATTAACAAACCACCCTGGCTATAGGCTTCGCGTTGGTGATTGGAGGATTGTTTATACCGTAAACGACAACGAACTTCTCATTCACGTCATTAACGTGAAAACACGAGGGGAGGTGTACAAGTGACCGTTCAAATTATAGAAAAAAATGGAAAACCGGAGTGGGCTGTTATTCCCTATGGCGAGTATCAAAAACTCCATGAGGCTTTGGAAGACGCCGAGGATATAAAAGATATTGAAGCCAATTTGAAGGCCATTCAGGAAGGCGCGGAGGTCACAGTTCCCGGTGAGGTTACGTTTGCTATTCTGGAGGGCACAAGTCCTATTCGTGCATGGCGAGAATATAGGCAAATGAAAATGAACGAATTGGCCAAGAAAATCGGCATTAGCGCCGCCTATCTCTCTCAGGTCGAAAACGGTAAGCGAAACCCTACGGTTGATACATTGAAAGCGGTAGCCAGGGAATTAAAGATTGAAGTTGAAATGCTGATATGAAGCAACATCTTGATATATAATTAAAAAAACGCCTGGAACGGGGTCGGCCCGAGTTAACTTGTTAAGAAAACAAGATAAAGCAGCGGAAAAAGCCTTTGAGTGATGCTTAGAAGGCCGATTCCAGCATCAAAAATGAGCATTTAAGGAAATGCCAAGGGCTGTACAGAGATAATATTACATTCCGGGGCAGGTGTGGCATATTACTCATCGCTGCCATAAGCAAGAGTTCCTGCTCAGATTCCGGAGAGACCGACAACGGTGGCGGCATTGGCTATTTGAGGCCAAGAAGCGCTACGGCTTGCAAGGCGGGGGGCAGGTCTTGCAAAACATCATAGCTTCAGAGGCCCAAGTGAGGCGATAGAGCTTCGCAGCCCCCCCCCGTCCTTACTCCCCAAAGCCATCCGCCAGCAGCAGCGACTCCAGGCAATGCTCACGGATGCCGTAGAAATCCTTGATCGCCCGAATCTGCCCTAAAATCTCCTCCCGCTTCGCTTGGCCCGCACCCCTCACCGCCAGGATCATCTTGTTCTTGCTGGTGTGTTCCAGGGAAACGAACTCGAAGACCTGCGTGTCGTAGCCGCTCGCCTCAAGCAGCAGGGCGCGCAGGCTGTCGGTGACCATCTCCGCCTCCTGGCCCATGTGGATGCCGTGCTTGAGCATCGGCTGCAGGAGTTGCGGGCTTCGCATCTGCGGCCTGATCTGCTTGTGGCAGCACGGCGCGCACATAATGATGGCGGCATTGGCGCGGATGCCCATGTGGATGGCGTAATCCGTGGCCATGTCGCAGGCGTGCAGGGCGATCATGATATCGATGCTGTCCGGGGTGTAGCTTCTGATATCGCCCTGCGCAAACGAAAGGTCGGCGATGCGGAGCTTGCCGGCAACCCCGGCGCAGAGCCTGACCAGGTCCTCGCGCAGCTCCACCCCCGTCACCCCGGCCTTGACGCCCAGGCTGTTGCGCAGGTAATCCTCCACGGCAAAGGTCAGATACCCCTTGCCAGAGCCGAAATCAACCACCCGCACCCGATCCTTCTTCCGCAAATCCGAAGCGGCGAAGGCATGATCGACCACCTCGATGAACTTGTTGATCTGCTTCCACTTGCGGGCCATGGTCGGCAGCAGTTGATGCCGCGCGCCGGTCACCCCGAGCTCATTGAGGAACGGCCGGTCGAGGTCGAGGAAACGCACCTTGGCGCGATCATGTTCCGCCGGGGCGACGCTTCGCGGCGCCGCCTTGCCGCGTTGCAGGATCACTTTGCCCTTTTTGCTCACCGTCAACTGAACATCCTCGGTCAAGGTATGCAGGTGCAGATTGTTGAACGAGGTGGCGAAGAGCTCGCGGATGACGGCGATGGCCCCGGCAACAGGCAGGTTCTTGGTGATGTCCCTGGTCTTGTAGCGATAGAGAAACGAGAGGCAGTCATCGCCCCTGACGGTCAACCGGCGGACGAATACGCGCTCAAGCCCTGCCTCAGGGCCATGGTACTTGGCCATCAGAAGCTTGACGAAGGCCTTGCCGGCCAACGACTCCGACAGCAGCCTGAAGAACAACTCGCCCTGCTCCTGCGCCGCCTGCTCCCCTGATTTCGACTCGGTCATCGCAAACACCAGTGTTGATAAATTATGTAGGCAGGGTCACAACGGGCAATCTCAGCGGTGGCGCGGAGGCGGCGGCAACCGCAAGGACACAGGCCGCCACGCCGATGGAAGGGCCGCCCGGCGGCGGTCAGCCATGGAGCACCTGGTCAGGGAGTTCGTTGACATCATCCTCCCGCACCGGGAAATGACGCGCCAGCACCTCGCCTGCCCGGCGAATCTCGCCACAGAGCGCCGCGGCGGCCCTGCCGTTCCTGATCCCCCCGGCAATGTCGGCGGCATACTCCTGCAAGGCTTCCTGGGAAATCTTTTCGTAGATGCCGTGGTCGGCAAGCACCCAGACCCGGCGCTCGAAAAGGGAGATGAAGAACAAAACCCCGGTGGCCTCCCTGGTCTTGTAGAGCCCTTTTGCATAGAAGCCCTGCACCGCCTGCTCGCGCACCATCTCCTCAAGCCGGGCGGCCGGAACAAAAAATCGCTGCACCATGGGCAGCCGACCCGCAAGCCAGGAAAAGAGCAGGGTGAACAGGGCGGCCAGCGGCAAATAGGCCCAAAGGGAGTCATCCCAGAAGAGATCGGCAACGCCAAGGGCCAGCAAGCCGCCGACCAGAATCCCGGCCAGAAGCCGGCTTTCCGGGTAGGTGTCGCTCCTCTCCACCACCATCACCGCCACCTCGCC
>DHYT01000094.1 GCA_002415465.1 Desulfobulbaceae bacterium UBA5123 | reverse complement strand
TCCATGCGGATCACCGACATCGATCCCATCCCCTACGGGCTGATCTTCGAACGCTTCCTCAACATCGAACGGAAATCCATGCCCGACTTCGACGTCGATTTCTGCCAGGACCGCCGCGACGAGGTGATCGAATACGTCCAGCAACGCTACGGCGGCTCGGACCATGTGGCCCAGATCGTCACCTTCGGCTCCATGAAGGCCAAGGCGGTGATCCGCGACGTGGGCCGCGCCCTCGGCATGACCTTCGGCGATGTGGACCGGATCGCCAAGCTGATCCCGGACCAGCTCAAGATGACGATCAAGAAGGCCATCGAGGAGGAGCCGCGCCTCAAGGACCTTGAAGGCCGCGACCCGCAGGTGGCGCAGCTGCTCTCCATCGCCAAGACCCTGGAGGGGTTGAACCGCCATACCTCGATCCATGCCGCGGGCGTGGTCATCTCGCCGCTGCCGATGGTGGAATACCTGCCGCTCTGCAAGGGGCCAAAGGGCGAGGTGCTCACCCAGTTCGACATGAAGTACACCGAGAAGACCGGCCTGATCAAGTTCGACTTCCTGGGCCTCAAGACCCTCACCGTCATCGACCGGGCGGTGAAGATGCTGGAGCAGGACACCGGCCACCGGCTGGAGATCCACAAGATCCCCCTGGACGACGCAAAAACCTACGATCTCCTCTGCCGCGGCGACGCGGTGGGGGTGTTCCAGCTGGAAAGCTCCGGCATGCGGGCGCTGCTCACCGACATGAAGCCCGAGGTCTTTTCCGACCTCATCGCCCTGGTCGCCCTCTACCGCCCCGGACCGCTGGAATCCGGAATGGTGTCGGATTTCGTCAACACCAAGCACGGCCGGATGACCGCCACCTATCCGCTGCCGCAGCTCGAACCGATCCTGAAAGAGACCTACGGGGTCATCGTCTACCAGGAACAGGTGATGAAGATCGCCAACGTCCTCGCCAACTACTCGCTGGGCGATGCCGACAACCTGCGCCGGGCCATGGGCAAGAAGATTCCGGAGGTGATGGAGGAGCAGCGTGGCAAGTTCCTGGCCGGCTGCAAGGAGAACAACATCCCGCTGGACAAGGCCGAATACATCTTCGACCTGATGGCCAAGTTCGCCGGCTACGGCTTCAACAAATCGCACTCCGCCGCCTACGCCTATATCGCCTACCAGACCGCCTACCTCAAGGCCCACTATCCGTCGCCGTTCATGGCCGCGCTGCTGTCGCTGGACATGAACAACACCGACAAGGTGGTGCTCTACATCAACGAGTGCAAGGACCACGAGATCGAGGTGCTGCCGCCTGACATCAACGAGTCGTTCAAGGACTTCACGGTCATCAACGACCGCATCCGCTTCGGCCTGGCGGCGGTGAAGAACGTCGGCGGCGCCGCCCTGGACTCCATCATCGAGGTCCGCGAGAAGGAGGGCGCCTACAAATCGCTGGAGGATTTCTGCTGCCGGGTGGACGGCAGCCGGGTCAACCGGCGGGTGATCGAGAGCCTGATCAAGGCCGGCGCCTTTGATTCGCTGGGCGCCAAACGGTCCCAACATTTCGCCATCCTCGATCAAGCCCTGGAACGGGCAAAATCCACCCAGCGGGACCGGGAAAGCGGCCAGATTTCACTGTTCGCGGCCATGCCGGCCGCCGCCACGGACGACGGCAACGGCCAGAGCATCCTGATGCCGGACATCAACGAATGGGAGGAAAAAGAGAAGCTGGCCATGGAAAAGGAGACGGTGGGCTTTTACATCACCGGCCATCCCCTGGACAACGTCCGGCAGGAGATCAAGGCGGTGGCCGACACCGACTGCGTGGGGCTCAACGAATGGGGCGACCAGCTGCCGGTACGGGTGGGAGGCATGGTCCGCACCTTCAAGCCGCACAAATCCAAAAAAGGCGACCCCATGGGCTTCGTCACCCTGGAAGACACCACCGGCGCCGTGGAGGTGGTGATCTTCCCGACCACCTATGCCGAATGCTCACACCTGCTGAGCGGCTCGGAACCGCTCATCATCCAGGGAAAACTAGAAAAAGATGAACGCGGCCCCAAGATCATCGCCGACGCGGTGGACCCGCTCGGCTCGGCCTGGGAGAAATACACCGCCTCGGCCCGGGTCATGCTCCACTCCGACAAGGTAGGCCGCCGCAAGATCGAAGACCTCAAGAAAATCTTCCTGAGCCACCACGGCGCATGCCCCATCTCCCTCACCATCCATTTCCCCAAGCAGGGCGAGGTCGACCTCGAACTCCCCCGCGACATGACCATCCGTCCCTCCAAGCAGTTCTCCGACCAGGTCGAGGCCACCCTCGGCTACCACGGGCTTACTTTCCAGAAAAAGAAGATCGAAACGACGGAGCGTGGCAATGGCCGCTGGCAGAAAAAGAACAACGGTTGATCACGGACCAGCGATCGGCTTCACCTGCCAACTAATAAATGCTCGTTAATCATACTAGTTATTGACTTGGCACCACCCTGTCGTTAGGATTGGCCATGGAGGTTCCCATGCCACATCTTTCTGAAAATGCCAAGCAATCCCTGGCCCGGATATTCAATCTGTTCAACATGAGCGACCTGCCGGCCCTTGACGACAATGTTTCCGAGCTGCTTTCCCAGCTCGGCCAGAAAAACACCACCGCCAAGCAGCTCAGCGACACGATCCTCAAGGATGTCTCGCTCACCTCCAAGGTTCTGCAGGTGGTCAATTCCGCCTATTACTCACGCGGCACCAAGGTCGGCTCAATCTGCAGAGCGATAACCATGATCGGCCTCAGCTCCATCCGCGAACTTGCCTGCGGCATCGCCCTCTTTGATAATTTCATCAAGGCCGGCGGCGACAAGGCCAAGGTAACCAACCTTCTCACCCAGTCCTTTCTCAGCGGCAGTCTCGCCAAATCGCTCTGCATCAAGAAAAAGCTGCGGATCTCCGAAGAAGAGGCCTTTATCTGCAGCCTTTTTCACAACCTTGGCGAATTGATAGTGCTGACATACATGCCGGATCTGCACCGAAAGGTGGCAACGGCAATCGACGGCGGCCTCGACAAGCACCGCGCCGCCCGCAAGGTCCTCCATGAACTGACTTTTTACCAGATCGGCATGGAGGTGGCCCTCTTCTGGAACCTTTTGGATAAAATCGTCGACGCCATGCACCCGAACCCGCCCGCGCCAAGCCACCGCAATGATGACGTTGCCGTCCTGATGAATGTCGCCGCCTTCACAAACCAACTCACCGAACAGATAAGCAATGGTGGCCATGTGCAACAGGTGCTTGAACGTTATTACCCTGTTCTCGAGGTCAACGAAAAGGAGGCCATCGACTTGCTTGAAGAGGTCATCGATACCGCCGGCAACATCAGCAATATCATCCGCTCCGGGATCCGCGGCATGAAGCTGCGCCACAAGCTCATTGTTGTTGCCAAAAACAACCATGGCGGCTATGACCGCATCCATTGACCGGCCAGGATAATATTCTCCAGCCTTTATCTGCCCCCCTGCCCACCTGCATCTTTTCTTCATGTCCGCGAAAAAATCCACAGAAGCAAAAAACCACCATCAGTTTCCCCGCGACGCCCGGCGGCAATGCTCGCTCCAAGCCCTGGTATAAACCTGGCGTCGCCCCAGTCCATAACGCTTGTCTGCGGAGGGCAAATTCTGATAGGTTTAAATAAACTAGGGGGGTAACGGGATGCAAAGTCTTTCACCGCAAGCCAAACGCTCGATGGCCAGGATCTTCAATCTGGTCAACATGAGCGAACTGCCGGCCCTCTCGGACAACGTCCATGACCTGCTCAACATGATTGGCGACGAGCAGGCCAACGCCAAGCAGCTCAGCGGCGTTATCCTCAAGGACGTTTCACTCACCTCGAAGGTCCTGCAGGTTGTCAATTCCGCCTACTATACCCGCGGCACCCAGGTCGGTTCGGTTTGTCGGGCGATAACCCTGATCGGCTTCAACACCATCCGCGAGATGGCGATGAGTATCGCGTTGTTCGAAGACTTCATCAAGGCGGGCGGCGACAGGGTGAAGGTCAGCGACATCCTTACCCAGTCCTTCCTGAGCGGCACCCTTTCCAAGGAAATCTCCATCCGGAACAGCCTGCATGTCTCCCATGAGGAAGCCTTCATCTGCGGACTTTTTCACAACCTCGGCGAACTGATTGTCCTGATCTATCTGCCCGACCTCTATCGCAAGGTCGCGGCAAAGATCGACGGCGGCGTCGACAAGAACCATGCCGCCCGCGCCGTCCTTGATGATCTCACCTTTTATCAGGTGGGGATGGAAATCGCGGTGTTCTGGAATCTCTGCGAAAAAATCGTTTACTCCATGCACCCGGACCCGCCCAAACTGCGCCATCCCGACGATGATTTCGCCCTGCTCATGAATCTGTCGGCCTTCAGCAACCAACTGACAACCGAGATCAGCGGCGGCGGCAACAGAATAGACCGCCTCTTTGAGCGCTACGGACCGATCCTGCAGGTCGACAAGAAAAAAATCTTCTGGATGCTTGAGGACATCATCGACGACGCCGGCAACATCAGCAGCATCATCCGGGCCGGCATCCGCCACATGAAACTGCAGAGCAAGCTGATTGTCGTCACCAAGGACGATCAAGGGAAATATGTCAGGCTGTCATGACCACCTGCCATCTTGCCGACGGCTACGATACGTATCTGCGCCTGACGAAATTTGCAACCCCATCTGGAGAAGACGATGCCCTTGACTAGCTGGCCCCACCGGCAACCGCCAAGAAAACCAATCTGCCGCCCCGTCCTAATCTGCGGCCTTTGCATCATCCTCCTCGGCGGCAGCGGCTGCTCATCCTCCGCATATCTGCCCAGCGCCAGGGAAACCGTGCAATCGCCATGGCAGGACTTCAACGACGTCAAGGCCTCATTCGACCAGATCATCCCCTACCAGACCAACGCCCAGGAACTCAAGGCAATGGGATTTGATCCTTTCACCACCCCCAACATGCAAATGATCAACTACCTCGATATCACCCAGCGCTTCATGCCGAATCAATCCATTAAAAAAGAGGATCTCGACCAGGGCCTGCAACACTGCCTGAATGAACGCGATCGCTGCCACGCCTACGAGGTCAATCTCCGCCAGATGAAACAGGACCGCTACGGCAACGTGTTCTTCGATCTTTTTAATTTCCGGCGCAAGAACAAGCTTACCGGCTGGGAATTCAAGGCGATCATCGTCATGCAGGATGATCTTGTCGTCTACAAGCTCTGGAGCGGCAAACCGAAGATCGACGAGAACCGTGACCACAAAAACCCGTTCGGCCCCTTGCAGAGCAGTGAACAGCTTCTCTGGCACGTCGTGGAGTAAAACCGCTCTCCGTCACCGGCCCGCCGGCATATCCGTCGACCGGTCGAGCAAGGCGGCATGGGCATCGGCGTCATGGCGGGCAAAAAAATCCATGGCCCGCGCCAGGGCCTCCTCCACGGTGTCGCTATTCTGCACCGCCGTCTTCATGTTATGGCCAAAGGCATAGTTTTTACTGAAGTAGAGCGTGAATTCCTTGAGCCGGCCAAGCCGCCGCTCCGGGGCGAACCGTTCGATCAGAAGCTCAACAAAGCGTTGATAGATGGCGGGTCGATTGATCTGCGGGGGGGGCAGCGGAACGTTGTACACCTCACGCGCGATCTCGGCGAAAAGCCAGGGGGTGATCGCCGCCGCCCGCCCGATCATCAAGCCGTCCGCCCCGGAGACGGTGAGACATTTGCGGGCGTCCGCCACGGAAAAGATGCCACCGTTGGCGATCACCGGCACGCCAACCCATGCCTTCACCTTGCCGACCCAATCCCAACGCGGCGCCCTGCCGAACGGCTCCCGGCGCAGACGGGCATGGACGGTAATCATATCCACCCCTTCATCGACGAGCATCCTGCAGAAATCCCGAAGGCGCTCTTCATGCAAATCCTCGCCGAGACGGATCTTGGCGGTAAGCGGCACCGCACAATGCCGCCTGGCCTCGGCCACCACCCGCCGCACCAGATCCGGCTGTTCGGAGAGGCGGCTTCCCCCGCCCCGTTTCCGCACATTGGGGGCAGGGCAGCCGAGATTGATATCGATCACCTCGGCGCCGAACCGCTGCAACACGGTAACCGCCGGGGCCACCTCCTCGATTTGGCCGAGAAAGATCTGATGCGAAAGGGGATGCTCGACCGGGCCGCGCTTGAGATAGGGGGATATCTGCGGATTCTCCTGCGGCAGGGTGCGGGCCGACAGCATCTCGGTGGAGAGCAGCCCCACCCCGCCCAGCTCGACAAGCAGGGTCCGCAAGGCGGTATGGGTGAGCCCGGCCATGGGGGCAAGAAACAACGGCGGCGTGATCACCAGGTCGCCGAGACGGACTTCCTGTTGCGGTCTAGACATCTTCATTTCTCCAAAACATATACCAAAACGGCATTGACGGACGAGTGAGGCAAACGAGGCCACCATACCCTTTTCCGCTCCGGCGGCCAAATACTTCCGCCCCTTGCCCGCGCCATAAAAACATGGAGGGGAAAATCGTTATTTGGTAAGGTAGTAAAGATTTTCCGTCGTGATCAGTCGTGGCGCACCCGGCCGCATCAACTTGTCATCCCCCTTTTATCTTCGCGAGAACGCCGCATGTGCATCGCCATTCCTTCCAGAATCGTCGCCATCAATGACCAGATGGCCACCATAGATGTGCAGGGCGCCCGCCGCGAGGTGAGCCTGATGCTGCTGCAGGACGAAGCCGCCATCGACGATTATGTACTGGTGCATGCGGGTTTTGCCATCCAGCGGATCGACCGCCGGGCCGGCGAGGAAACCCTGAAGCTTTTTGAGCAAATCCTCAACCAGCCGACCTGATTATCCATGCACGAAGCATCCATCGCCCTCAGTGTCCTCAACACGCTTACCGAGGAATGTCTCAAGCGCGGCTTCTCGGCCATTGAATCGGTTCGCCTGCGGATCGGCAAGGCATCCGGGGTTTTACCGGATGCCCTCATCTTTGCCTTTGACATCGCCAAGGCTGACAGCATCGCCAGGGAAGCGACACTGCACATCGACCTCATCCCCCTGGGCGGTCGCTGCCACGCCTGCGGCGCCGTTTTTGAAGTGGAAGAACGCTTTTTGATCACCTGCCCGCAATGCCAGGGCAGCGACTTCACCATCAACCAAGGCTTTGAAATGAACATTGTCGACATGGAGGTCCATTAACGCCATGCCTTCCGTTCTGCTGGTCGACGACGAGCTCAGCATGCGCGAATTCCTGCGCATCCTNNACGGTAGTTGAATGCGGCGACGGGCTGAGCGTCTTGAACAAGCTCAGCTCGGTGCTGCTGTCGCCGGAGGTGAGGGCAAAGGAGCCCGAGGAGTTCGATCTGGTGATCTCGGACATTCGCATGCCGGGGATGGGCGGCCTTGCCCTGCTGGAAAAAACCAGGGCGATGGGGAGCCATCTGCCGGTAATCCTGATCACCGCCTNNTACATCACCAAGCCGTTCAAGGTCGATGAAATCAAGAAGATCGTTCGCGCCGCCATCGCCGGCAAGGCCGCCCTGGGCAACCATGCCGCCGTCGGCAACGACTCCTTCTCCGGCATAATCGGCACCAGCCCCGAGATGGTGAAGATCTTCGATCTCATCCAACGGATTGCCCCGACCCATGCCAATGTGCTGATCCACGGCGAATCGGGAACCGGCAAGGAACTGGTGGCCCGCGCCATCCACAACCACAGCACGGTGGCGGCCAACGCCTTTGTGCCGATAACCTGCAGCGCCATTCCGGAAAGCCTGATCGAAAGTGAGTTGTTCGGTCATGTCAAGGGTGCGTTTACCGGCGCCATTACCAACAAGGCCGGACTGTTTGAAATCGCCGACAACGGCAGCGTCTTTCTCGACGAAATCGGCGAACTGAGCCCCATCATCCAGACCAAACTGCTGCGTATTCTGCAGGAACGTGAGTTCAAACGGGTGGGGGGCACCGACACCGTCAAGGTGAACGTAAGGGTCATTGCCGCCACCAACAGGGATCTTGAAGAAGAGGTGATGGCCGGACGGTTTCGCGAGGATCTCTTTTATCGGCTGGCGGTGGTGCCGATCAGGGTCCCGCCGCTGCGCGAACGCAAGGGCGACGTGCCGTTGCTGGTCAACCACTTTCTCAGGAAATACTCCGCCGTGTTCGGCAAGGACATCCGGGAACTGTCCGCATACGCCCTTGAAGTCCTCATGCAATATGACTTCCCAGGCAACGTCAGGGAATTGGAAAACATCATCGAACGCGGCGTGGCCCTTGAAAACTCCAACATCATTCTGCCGGAAAGCCTGAGCCTTTCCATGCACCGGCAAGAACGGCTGCAGCAGGAACCGACGCGACAGCCCCATCCGTCAACGATGCCCGCGGAGGCCGAGGAAGAAGACATCTACGATCTCGGCCTTGAAGAGGTCATGACCCGCATTGAGAAAAGATTGATCGGCAAGGCCTTGCACAAGGCAGGCAATTCGAAGATGCGCGCCGCCGAGCTGCTGAAGATCAGCTTCCGCTCGCTTCGGTACAAGGTGCAAAAATATAATATCGACGATTGACCCTTGGGTCTCTCGCCTCACCGGGAGCAAGCCGACCAGATGTCCTTGAGTTCACTTTGCCAATCCGGGGCTGCCCCATCCGCGCATTTCCTCAAGCGACAACTCCAGTGGCTCCTCTTCCTGCGGGTCATGGTGCTGACCCTGCTCCTCGGCATCAGCGTCCTGCTGCAGACACAGGGGCATGAACTGCTGATCCCGCCTCTGCGGTACATAACCGCCTTCATTGCCGGTGTCTACCTCTTCACCATCTGCTCCGCCTTCCTGCTCAACAGCGCCCGCTTTCACTGCCACTCCCTTTTCACCTATGCCCAGATCATCGTCGACGTCCTCCTCACCTCCTGCCTGGTCCTGTATACCGGCGGCAGTCAGTCGCTCTTCACCATCATCTATTTCTTCCCGGTCATCAGCGCCTCGTTTCTCCTCTTCCGGCGCGGCGGTCTCGCCACCGCCGCCATGTGTTCCGTCGCTTACGGCGCGATCATCATCACCGAATACCTAGACTACCACCCAAGCCTTTTCCAGCAGGTATGGGATACCCCGCTCACCTCGCCCACCGTGGTCATGCACTTCTTCGCGGTTACGGGCTTGAGCTTTTTCCTAGTCGCCATCCTGGGCGCGCTCCTCTCTGAACGTTTGCAAAAAACCGAGGCGGCGCTCAGCACCGCCAGTCTCAACTACGATCGGCTGGCCCTCCTCTACAAACAGATCGTCGACGACATCAGTTCCGGAATCATCACCGTTGACCCGCAGGGAATCATCACCTCCTTCAACCGGGCGGCCGAGGATATCACCGGTGTGCATCGCAGCGAGGCCATCGGCAAAAAATGCCATGAGGTTTTTCGCGCCGACATCTGCCAGGATACCTGTGCCCTGAAAAAATCCATGGAAACCGGCAGGGATGTTGCTAATTTCCGGGTCTATATCCTCGACGCAGAGGATGACCTTGTCCCCATCAGCGTCAGCACCTCGGCCCTGCGCAATGAAGCCGGAGAGATCATCGGCGGGGTGGAGACCCTCCGGGATATCTCCCCTTTGGAGGCCCTGCGCCAGGAGATCGGAAGAGCACACGTNNCTCCTTCAACCGGGCGGCCGAGGAGATCACCGGCTTTCCGGCCAAGGAGGTGCTCGGCAAACCCATCAAGCTGCAATTTCCAGAATTCGACGCCACCAAGGGCAACGTTGCCAGGCCGCTCAGCACCCTAACCTGTCGCGGCGGCAAATGCATCCCGGTGGGGTTCTCGCAGGCGCGCCTCAACATGCCCGGCAGCGCCGATGGATTCCGGCTCTACACCTTTCAGGATTTGAGCAGGATCAAAATGCTCGAGGAACAGATGCGGCAGGCGGAAAAAATGGCGGTCATCGGCAAGATGGCGGCCGGCGTCGCCCATGAATTCAGAAATCCGCTGGCGGCGATTTCCGGCGCGGCGCAGGTCCTGGCGCAGACACGTGACCCAGACCCTGACAGCCAGGGTTTGATGAACATCATCATCCGCGAAAGCGACCGCCTGGAACGATCCATTGCCGACTTCCTGCTCTTTTCAAAACCAAGCTCGC